>JAJZJY010000189.1 GCA_021809885.1 Actinomycetes bacterium | reverse complement strand
GGGGGTGGACGTCGGCGACGTCGCGGCCCGCCTGGCGGCTGGCGGCGGCGAGGGCCACCTCGATGTGGGGGTGGCGGGCCAGCAGGCGCAGCAACTCCCCGCCCACGAACCCCGAGGCGCCGATGACGCCGGCCTTGTGCACCGACGCATCATACAGATCATTGCATAGAGATGCACACTCAGGGCGACGGGCGGGCTCGGTCGTCCGCCGGCCGGGGTGGGGCCGTCGGCAGGGCACGGGGGTACAGGCGGTGGGCCAGCACGGGGTTGAGCTCGGCGGCGTACATGGTCAGCTTGGCCAGCAGCAGCAGGAAGGTGACCACGCCGATCACGGAGGCAAACGCCCCGTATGTGGCGCTGTCGTTTCTCAACTGGTGCTCGATGAGGCCGGTGCCGGCGGTGATCAGCGCTGTGAACGCCACCGCCCCCAGCGCAGCGCCGGGCAGCAGCCGGCGGGTGGGGACCTGCGCCTTTGGGGCGAGCAGCAGTCGGAACGACAGGAGGTACAGCCCGATGTTGACCGCCAGCTGGCCGGCGATGATGCTCACCCGCTCGCCGAGGCTTCCGGTGCCGCTGCTCGTGGCCAGCCCGCCCGCCAACGCGTTCACGAGGAACGCCCCGCCGATGGTGGCGAGGGCGCCGAGGCTGCGGAGCAGGCCGGGCAGGAACCCGGGGCGCTCCAGTTGGGGCACGTTCCAGACCCGGTCCATCGCCGTCTGCGCCGTCTGGGTGACGCCCTGCGCTCCGTAGACCAGGCCGACCAGGCCGATCACGAGCCCGAGGACGCTGCCGTGCAGTGCGTGGCGCGAGCCGGGGTTGAACTGCTGGCCGACTACGGGGAAGTGGTGGAGCGCCGTCACCAGGCCGGCGCCGAGCGAGCGCACGCCGATGAAGCCGAGCACGGTCACGGCGGCGAGCAGCAGCGGGTAGATGGCCGTGAAGCCGTACCAGCCGAGAGCGACCACGAGGAGGTTGGCCTGGTCGTCGCCGAACTTGCGCTGCAGCGCCCAGGCGACCGCGGCCCAGCGGTGGCCGGCCTGCCAGCGGTCCAGCCCGGCGATCAGCTGCCTGATCCGCTCCATCCGGTCCTCCTCCCCCGGCCGGCCTGTGGACAACTCCCTGAAAGACACAGGGTTGCACCTCTGGCGACGCACAGGCGGGCTGTCGCACGATACCGGCATGGCCTTCGAGATCACCCTCACCGACGAGACGACCGAGCAGGTCGACGGGGCCGACTCCTACACCCTGGAGGGCCCCCTCACCACCTTCTACGGCAACGACCGGCCACGCCCGCTCGACAGCTGGTCCATCAAGGTCGCCAGCTACCGTACGGAGCGCATCACTCGCATCCGCCGGCTGTGACCGGAGTGACTCATCGCTCGAGCAGCACGCCGCGCAGGCGCTCGCCGATGCCGGCCAGACCGAGGGACTCGGCGTAGCCATCGGCGCTGCCGTGCTCGGAGCGGAGGCCCTCGAGGAACGCGGCCATCGACGCCGGCTCGGCGGCGGCGATCGCCGAGGCGCTGGCGTCGATCTCCTCCGCCCGGTCGGGGTTGCGCTCGCGTAGCCACGCCAGCATCCGGTCCATCCCCTCCCGGGAGAGGGCGTAGTCGGCGATGATGTCCTCGTCGGAGACGCCGAGCAGCTCCAGAACGACGGCGCTGAGGATGCCGGTCCTGTCCTTGCCGGCGAAGCAGTGGTACGCCACGGGGTAGGTCGCCGGGTCGGCGAGCATCCCGAGGACGGCCCGCATGGTGGCGGCGCCAGCGGCCAGCATGCGCAGGTACTCGGCGGCGACGAACTCGGGGCGCTCCCACTGCGCCAGTTCCTCCACCGGGGGCAGCACGTCGAACATCGGCAGGTGGTGGTAGCGCACGTCGGGGTGCGCCTCGATGCGCCCCCGGTCGTCGACCTCGCCGGCGGTGCGCAGGTCGACCACGGTCCGCAAGCCGAGGCGGCGGAGGCAGCGCAGGTCGGCGGGGGTCAGGCGGTGGAGGCCGTCGGCCCGGAACAGCACCCGCCACCGCACGAGGCCGCCGTCGGCAGACCGGTACCCACCCAGGTCCCGGAAGTTGAAGCACCCCTCCATGGGGAGATGGCGTCGGGGTCCGGCGAGCACGCCCCCGAACCTACCGGCAAAGGTGGGGACTTCCCGGACCGTACGTGACCGTCGTGGCGGGCGCTGATGTCAGTCAGTCGTGGATCGGTTGGCCCGAGACCTGGTGGTCGGCTTGGAAGAGCGCCTCGTCGAGCAGCGCTCGGACGTGGCCGCCGCGCAATCGGTAGACCATCCGCCGGCCCTGTCGCGTGGCGTCAACCAGGCCGGCGAGGCGGAGCTTGGAGAGGTGCTGGCTGGCGACGGTGGCCCGGCATCTCGCTAGAACGGCCAGCGATGTCACGTCGAGCTGATCGTCGCGCAACGCCCAGAGCATGCGGACCCGGGTCGGGTCAGCGAGGAGCGTGAACGACATGACCGCCGCCTGCACCTGCTCGTCGCTTGGCGAGTCGGGCTGAGCTCGACCCATGCGAGCCTGCATCGTGCTCACCGTTGCAGCCTACCTGTTCCTGCAACGTATTCGCATCTTCGCAGGTATCGTCAATATTGGGATAGGCTGCGACACCCTATGTGGACCGAGCCCCAGCGACCCGTCCATGGTCACGGCTCCTCGTTTCGGGCCAGCGTCGGCCATTGGGCCTCGGATCTGCTCGGCTCGCATTCGCACGATGTCGCCGATCAGGTGGACGCGGCGCTGGAAGCCGACGCCGCCGGTCGGCGGGCACTGTTCGCCAGCCTCGCCATCCTCGGGGCCACGGCGGCCATCGAGCTCGTGGTGGTCAGGTTCTCGGGGTCGGTGGCGTTGCTCGGCGACGGGCTGCACAACGTCGCCGATGCGCTCACAGCGGCGCCGCTGCTCGTCGCCTTCCATCTGGCACGTCGGCCGCCGACCAAGCGTTACACCTACGGCTACGGGCGAGCCGAGGACCTGGCGGGGCTGTTCGTGATCGCGATGGTCACGCTCTCCTCGGTCCTGGCGGCATGGGAGGCGATCGACCGGCTCGTCCATCCCCGCCACGTCGGCGACCTGTGGGCGGTCGGGCTCGCCGCGCTGGTCGGCTTCGCTGGCAACGAAGTGGTCGCCCGCTACCGCATCCGGGTCGGCCGCCGCATCGGCAGCGCGGCCCTTGTCGCCGACGGTTTGCATGCCCGCACCGACGGGTTCACAAGCCTGGCGGTGCTCCTCGGAGCGGGCGGGGTGGCGCTCGGCTGGGCGCCCGCCGATCCGGTCGTCGGCTTGGTCATCACCATCGCCATCCTCGGCGTACTTCGCTCTACGCTGCACCAAGTCGGTGCCCGCATCCTCGACGCCGTCGATCCTGCCCTTGTCGACGAGCTCGACGGGGTGGTTCGCAGTGTCTCCGGCGTGGTCGCAATCCGAGCGCTGCACGTCCGCTGGATCGGCCACACGCTGCGGGCTGAGATCGACGCCACAGGAGAGGACACCCTCAGCCTCAGCGAGGCGCACGACGTGGCCCACCATGCCGAAGATCACCTCGTCCGTCGAGTGGCGCGGCTCACCTCTGCCAGCGTCCACGTCAGCCCCACTGGCGCTCACCCGCAACCTGCCGCTGTCGCCTACACGGTTCCTACCCGTCTTGGACGCGCAAGGTGGACAACAAGACCGTGACGAGGATGTCGAACGGCGGGGAGCTAATGGAGCCGGCTGAGGTCAGGCCGAATCCGAAGGCGTCCGAGCTGCGAAAGTCATCGGCTGGTTGTGCCTGCACCACAGACCCGCCGGTCGCCTGGGCGGCGACCTCGCCCCCGCGATGAGGCCAGGAGATGCATGGGTACACCACGTCGATCCCCGGCGGGCGCCTGAGCACGGCGGGGACGCCCAGTCGGATGGGACGTGTAGGTCCATACCGGAACCGAGGGCTGGCTCGGACTCGTTGTTCGGGCAGTTGTCCGCGATTATCGCGGTCAACTGCCCAAACAACGCGATGGCCATGGCCCCGTTGCCGACCCTGCCGGTCCCTCTGGATCTTCCGTCCTCCCGGCCCTTTCACACCATCACCGGTAGCGAGATCTCTCCGAGCGCGAGCTCGACCGCAACCCGTCGTCCACCCGGGCTGAGCGGCTGCTGTTTGGGGGGAGGTTGGGGCTAGCTGCTCGGCCGGATGCCAGCGGATCAGCGGTGACCTAGGCGCGCCGGCGGTGTTAGATGAGCCATGACGGACACGACCCCTCGCTCCTCGTCGATCAGGTCGCGCCGAAGATGAACTCGACGCAGGCCGTCGCCACTGCCTCGGGCAGCCCGACGGCAAGCTGCCGGGACGCTGGCCGGGCCACCTGGACCCGGTAGCTCACCGTCCAGCGCGGGCTTTGCGCCCTGGACTCGCTCGCGCCGAGCAGCTGGTTTCCGCGTCAGGCCCAAGCCGCCGCCACCCGCCCTCTCGGCGACCCACGACACCGTCACACGGTGGCGGTGTCAGGAGCGGAGCAGGGCGCCGTGGGTGTCGGCCACCGCCTGGACGACCCGGTCGCGGGCGGCGGCGATCTCGGCTTCGTCGAGGGTGCGGTCGGGGGCGCGCAGGCGGAGGCGGAAGGCGAGGCTGCGCCGCTCGGCGTCGAGGCGGTAGACGTCGAAGAGCGACAGCTCCTCGAGCAGCGCCCCGACGGCAGCCCTGGCGGTGTCGGCGATGTCGGCGGCCGCCACCCGGTCGGCCACGACGAGGGCCAGGTCGATGTCGCTGGCCGGGAACCGCGACACGGGCCGGGCCGTACGTGCCAGGCGTGGAGCGTGGAGCAGCCGGTCGAGGTCGACTTCCAGCCACGCCACCCGCCCGGAGAGCCCGTGGCCGGCGACGACGTCGGGGTCGACCTCGCCGACGGCCCCGATCGGCTCCTCGGCGGCGGTGGTGATGGCTGCCGTGCGGGTCGGGTGCATGCCGGGGCGGGTGGCGGCGGTGAGGCGGGCGTCGGCGACGCCGATGGCGGCGGACAGCACGGACCAGACCCGCACGGCGGCCGGCGCGGCGGCGCCCGCCACGGCCACACCGAGGCGCTCGTGCTCGGCGGGCAGGGGTGGCTGGGCATCGCTTGCGGGGAGGGCGAAGACCCGTCCGATCTCGAAGATGGCTGCGTCTGGTTGCTGGCGGTCGGCGTTGAAGCGGAGGGCTCGAAGCATCCCGGGCAGGAGCGAGGGCCGCAGGAACGGCTCGGCCCGATCGAGCGGGTTGGTCACGGCGACGGCGTCGGGGCCGAGCCCACTGCCGGCCAGGTCGGAGGCCGACAAGAAGGCGGTCGTCCACGCCTCGTCGAGCCCGAGGCCGGCAAGGATGTCGCGAACCCGCCGCCGCTCGCGCTGGTGGGGGGTCAGGCCGCCGCGGTGGCCGCCGGGGGGGACCCGGCGGGCGATGTTGCGGTAGCCGTGGATACGGGCGACCTCTTCGATGACGTCGATCTCCCGGGTGGTGTCGGGCCGCCACGTCGGCACGTCGACGACGGCGCGCCCCGGCCCGTCGGGGCGGACGGCGAATCCGAGCGGGGTCAGCCGGGCGGCGACCTCTTCGTCGCTGAGGCCGGTGCCGAGCACGAGGTTCACCCGCGCCGTGCGGACCGGGAGGCTCGCCGGCGCCGGCAGGTCCGCGTCCGAGCGCACGTCGACGGTCGGGCCGCGGCGCATGCCAGGAGTAGCGGCGGCGAGCAGCTCGGCGAAGCGGGCGACGGCGCGCGGGGCGAGCTCGGGGTCGACCCCCCGCTCGAAGCGGTAGCGCGCCTCGGAGGCCACCCCGAGGCGCTTGCCTGTGACCGCCACCCCGGCAGGGTCGAACCATGCCGCCTCGAGGAGCACCTCGGTGGTGGAGTCGGTGATCTCCGAGTCGGCGCCCCCCATGACCCCGCCGACGCCCACAGGCGTGGAGTGGGCGTCGCAGATCACGCAGTCATCCGGCCCGACGGTGCGGGTCTGGCCGTCGAGGGTGACGAGCTGCTCGCCGTCGCCGCCACGGCGCACGAGGATCCCTCCACCGCCGAGGCGGTGGAGATCGTAGGGATGGTTGGGTTGGCCGACGTCGAGCATCACGTAGTTGGAGACGTCCACGACCGCGTTGATCGGACGCATGCCGGCGCGCGTCAGGCGCTGCGCGAGCCACGCCGGCGACGGGCCCACCTGCACGCCGGACAGGACGGTCCCGGTGAAGCGGGCGCAGCACTCCGGCGCCTCGACGTCGATGCTGGCGGTGCCCACCCCGGCGTCGACGTCCACAGGTGCCGCCTCCGGCCACGACCACGCCAGGCCCAGGGCGGCAGCCAGGTCGCGCGCCACGCCCGCCATGCACAAAGCGTCGGGCCGGTTGGCCGAGATGTCGAGGTCGAAGACGACATCGGCGCCTCCGAGCGCGTCGACGAAGGGTTCGCCCGGTCCCGCCGACCCGGCCCCGAGGATCAGGAGGCCGTCGGCGCCCCCCGGCAGCCCGACCTCCGCTGGCGAGCAGAGCATCCCGTTGGACCACTCGCCGCGCATCTTCTGCCTCTTGATCCGCACCCCGCCCGGCAGGCCTGCCCCGGCGCGGGCGAGGGGGACCAGGTCCCCGGGCTGCATGTTCCACGCGCCGCAGACGATCTGGAGCGCTTCGCCGTCGCCGGCGTCGACGTCCACCAGGCGGATCCGCTCGGCGTTGGGATGGGCTCGGATGTCGAGGATCCGGGCGACGACGACGTCGTCGACGCCCTCACCGATGCGTTCGACGCCGTCAACGACCAGGCCCAGCTCGGAGAGCGCGTCGGCGAGCTCGTCGACCGGCTGGTCGAAGGCGGCGTAGTCACGGAGCCAGGAGAGAGGAGTGAGCATGGTTCAGGGAAGCACGGTTCAGAACTGGTGGAGGAAGCGCAGGTCGTTCTCGGTCAGGGTGCGCAAGTCGGCGACGCCGGCGCGCATGGCGGCGAGGCGATCGATGCCGAAGCCGAAGGCGAAGCCGGTCCAGCGTTCGGGGTCGATGCCGACGGCGTCGAACACGTTGGGGTCGACCATGCCGCAGCCGCCCAGCTCGACCCAGCCCGACTGGGAGCAGGTCCGGCAGCCGGCGCCGGCGCAGATCGGGCAGGTGATGTCGAACTCCGCCGACGGCTCGGTGAAAGGGAAGAACGACGGCCGCAGCCGGGACCTCATCCCCGGCCCGAAGTAGGCCTCGGTGAACGTCTCGATGGTGCCGGCCAGGTCTCCGAAGCTGATGCCGTCGTCGACGACGAGACCCTCGATCTGGTGGAAGACTGCCAGGTGGCTCGCGTCGGGTGTCTCCTTGCGGTACGCCCGTCCCGGCATCACCGCGTAGATCGGGGGCCCCTGGCGCTCCATCAGGCGGACCTGCACCGGCGAGGTGTGCGTGCGCAGCACGATGCTCTCCGCCTCACCCAAGTCGAGGTAGAGGGTGTCCCACATGCTGCGCGCCGGATGGGCGGGCGGCATGTTGAGCGCCTCGAAGTTGTACCAGTCGGTCTCGGCCTCAGGTCCTTCGGCGACGACGAAGCCCATGCCGACGAAGGTGTCCTCCAACTCGTCGCGCGCCTGGGTCACCAGGTGCAGGTGGCCGCGATCGGGCCGCCCCGACGGCCAGGCCGCTGTCCCGAGCAGCACCGACTCGGTCAGGTCGAGGCGGTCGGCGTCGAGCGCGGCGGCGCGGGCGGCTGCCTCCAGCTCGGCGC
>JAJZJY010000188.1 GCA_021809885.1 Actinomycetes bacterium | reverse complement strand
CCGATTCCGAGTCGATCCGTGCTCGTTCAGCAAGGTCCCGAAGTCCGATGCCACGATGAGCCCGCGATCGCCGACCTGCCGAAGGAGCCCGCCAGTGCCGCCGTTGTTGCCCGACGACCCGGAGAGGAGCCCCGCTTCCGTGAAGGTCGAGACGGGGTGGAACTCCGGCAGGTCGGACAGGGCATCGAGAGCGACCGTCTTGCCGCTCGATGGTGGGCCGACGATGAGCAACCAAAGCGGATCCCCGGGGAGCCGGTTGGCCGCCACCGTGGCGAGCGCCAGGTGGACAACTCCGGGGTCCGGCAACCACAACGATTGCTGGAAGGTTTCGAGGATGTCGTGCAGGTTCGGCGTCATGGGGTTAGCTCGCTTTCGTCGATGGGTACGAACAGACAGGACAGGGACCGGTGGCGGCAGCGCCGAGGAGGACGGCCCCGCAGCCGGGGCACCCGGGCTCGGTGACGAGATCAACAGCAGCCCGTCGAGGTCGGGCGAGCGGCCGTCGCCCCGGATCCTTCGTCCGAGAGCGCCATGCCCGGTCACTGTGCGCCGGGGAGCAGTACTTCCGGGCGCCCTTCGGGATCGGGCGACTGCACCCGTCGAGTGCACACGTCGGACGACGGGGGCCTTCGCACTCCCGGGTTCGCACGACGGCGAGGATGCGGCGCACGGTTGCCGGGGTCGGGAGTTTCCCCGCAGCCAGCTTCCGGGCCGTTCGTGGCGTGCACCCGGTCTGCCGGGCGAACTCGGAGGCGCCCAGCTCCTTCACCAAGGCGAACAACGCCTTTCGCTGGCCCGGTCCGAAACCGTAGATGTCGACGTACTCCGGGCGCTCCTCGCGGATCACGTCCTCGGGTTCCCCGCCGTCGCCGGCGTCGAGGACCCCTGAGACACGGCCCCGGTACTGCACCGACAGCGGTGTGAGCACCGCGGAGTCCACCGGAGCGCTAGGGAGCTGTCGGGCGAAGGCCGCTGCCCGTGCCGACAGCGATTCGAGAAGCACGGGGTCAGGACGGTCCGTGTCGAGCGAGCTGGTCGTCACCCGGACCGGCATTCCCGTCGCTCGGTCCAACCACCGGAGCGTCTCCCATCCGGCAAGGTCGCCCCCGGGATCGAGCGCCACCACGGAGTGCACCGACTGGTCCCGGAGCGTAGAGACACTCCCCTCCAGGAACCGGCTTCCGAGCTGAGCGCCGAGCTGCTCGGGCAGGGTCGCTTTGATCGTCGGGGTCGTCACCTGGAGCCGTCGTAGGGCTGGGAATCTCACAGCCCCCGGCGTGTCCCACGGAGCCGTGTCCCGGATCGCATCCTTCGGCTGCACCACCAGCGCCTCGGCGTAGACGACCTCCCGGAGCACGGCAGCCCTCGACCATGCCCGGCCACCGTCCAGGCATCGGCCGGGCATCCCGGCCGGGTCGGACCACCGGCCGCCGAGCCCGCTCTCGGTCCAATCGATCAGCTCCGGGCCATCCGGCTTCAACACGTACTCGACGTGGCGCTGCTGGCCGAACACCAGACAGCGGAGAGGATTGTCGTCGGCCCCCCGCTCGGTCTTCCAGACTGGCCACGCCGGCTCGGGCGCCAGGCGCTCGAAGGCGCCAAGTACGCCGTCCACCTCGGACCACGCGAGCTGGTGGATCGTCGACCCGTCCGGCAGGGTGAGCGTGCCGCCTCCCGGTGACGCTGGGATGATCGATGAATCGGTGTTGCGGTAGGCGACGGTCCCGCCGAGGTCGGTGACGAGACGGTCGAGCACGGCGAGCAGCATCCGGGCGCCGGCCTGGACGGTGGCGGCTACCGGCATGAAGTGCTCCGTCCCGCCCGGCTGTTCTGCCACCGTCAACGTCCCGCTCACCCTGCGAAGCCGGCTGTCGAGCCGAGACGGGTTCCCCGAGACGAGAGCGTTCACCAGCGCGTGGAGCTGGGCGGAAAGCACACTGTCGCCGCCCTCCTTCGCCTGGCGGCGGCGCCGGACCAGATCGGCCGCGGGGTCATCGTCGAGGTTGCAGACGAGCTCGGGAAGCACCGGGACACGTCGACGGAGTCCGAACTCACGACCCACCGGCACGAGGCGGACAGCCCGGACGATCTCGGGAACACGGCGGGCACGGACGGCAGCGCCCACCACATCGAACCACGAGTAGTTGGCGGTCCGTCCCTCGGCGACGAGGGGCACCGTCACGCAGCGACCATCTGGCCGGGTCGGATCGTCCACGTCGACGTACCAGGGCTCACCCTGCGGTACGACCTCGGCCCGGGTAATGCCGAAGCGTTGCCAGGTGGCGGGGTCGAGCACCACCGTCGGATCGGCAATGGCCCGTGCACAGAGCCGCTTCAGGTCGGCGGTCACGATCTCGCGTCCCAGGTGGTCGGCGATCCGCAGTGACCACCAGCCGACGTGGTGAGCGACCAGAGGGAAGGCGCTCGACAGGTCGGCATAGACCGCCTGGAACGGGCGGCGCCAGAGGCGTTCGTCACCATCGGCCCAGCCGCCGTGGAACGACTCGAACCACCGCTGGTGCTCCCCGTGGGTGAGGTGGAACTTCGTGAGCGGGGGCGTTGCGCTGAAGCGAGCCGGGATCATGGTGGCGAGTGCGGCCGGGCTCGACGACCGAGCCAGGTCGATTCGCCGGATGCCGTCTTGACGATCGACCGACGTGGTGAACCACCCCGCCGCCTTGTCGTCGAGCGCCAGTGCGAGCGCACGGATGTCGTCGAGCGCTTGCGCCACTTGTGCCGCGCCAACGGCGTCGACCGGGGCCACGATGGGCAATTCCTCGGCCGTCACCCCGGCGTTCCGGGCGTGCTCGACGAAGCCGGCGGCCCGGTCACCGTCGAGGACGTAGGCAAGCGAGAGAAGGTCCACGAAATCCTTGCGCCCCTTCTGCCCGTTGCCTCGCTCACGTGGACCGAAGCTCACCTGCCACCCGACCCGGCGATGCTCGACGCGGAGTCCCGGGCGGTGCGGGAGCGTCGTCGAGACGTTGCTCCCAGCTTCGTAGCGCTTCCCCCAACCGGGCAGGAACACCTCCCATTTCCCGGCGTGCGTTCCCTTCCGAGCGACGACATGCTCGGCCATGAGGGAGAGGGTGCGCCCGAGGTCGGCACCGACCGTGACGGCTCCGCTGGTACTGTAGGCAGCCGGCTGGAACGCCCAGGGCTGGTCCTCGACTGTCGCCTTCGGGTCGGTGAACTCGGCGAGGGTGACGACCCGCCAGGACGCCCGTCCGGCCAGACCGTCGAAGCGCTGTGTCGCTGCCCACCTTTCGACCTCGGCGAGTGCCACCGGGTCCCGCTCGCCGAGGTCGTCGGGCACGATGACGACCGCCTGAGCGATCAGAGCCCCACAAGCGACGATGGCGGCGCCCAGCCCGAAGGTGTCGCCATCGGCCCCCGCATCGGCAGTGGTGAAGAGGTAGAGCGCCGACCGGGACGCGAGTCCCTTCACGCGGACCGGCAGGCCCGGCTTGGGGTCCTCCCCCATCGGTGGCGCCGCCCGGAGCACGATCGGGAGATTCTTCACAGGAGCATCCCCGGCGAGCCCAGGCGATCCCCAGCTCCGAACGCCACTCCTGCGAAGGCATCGGATGGCTTCGAGTCGAGCACGAACCGGCGTCCGGCAGCGCTTGCAAGCCGTGCATGGAAGCCGAGCCGACGCAATCGAAATGCGTCGAGGTCTTCACCGGGCCGCGGCCAGGCCAGCCCGGCTACGCGGAGCAGAGGGTGGACGCCCCCGGTGCCGGTGTGGCAAGGAGGACAGAGAGGGATCACGATGTCGGGATCGAGGTACGGACGGCCCGGCCCGGGCCGGCCTGTGATGTGGTGGAGGGAGATCGGACCCACCCACCCGCAGAGGACGCAGACCCCGGCCTTCACGATCGCCGCCCGGTGTACTCGAACAAATCGAGGCCGAGGGCGGCGCGCTCGGCGAGAATGGCAAGTACGGCAGCCGGATCGCTCTCGAAGGACTCTCCATGAAAGGGACGCCACGACCGCACCTTGCGCTCGAAGGTGCGCTCGGATATCTCGCCCTGTCGAAGTTGGCCGATGTAGGCGTCGTAACGGGCGATGCGCCGGGCGTCCGCCCCGCCAGGCTTCTCGACGGTGACGAAGCCCCGACCCACCAGGATCGTCGACATTCTCCGGTCGGGGAGCCCCGAGCGTTCGTGCCCCAGAGCCTCCCGGGCCGTGAGGCCAGGTTTGGCGGCTCGGCGGCGGAGGTACACCGCCCGATCGACGGCACGGCGACCGGCACTACCGGGCCGCGTGTTGCTCCGGGTGAGCAAGCCGGCATCGGCTGCGTCGACCAGGCGCTGGGGCGGCTCGGCGGTGCGGGGGCCACCGGCCCGGTTGGCCGCCCGGCGCAGCGAGAGCGGGATGCGCTTACGACTGGCCGAAGACCGAGTCGCTGGGCGCCCTGGTCGAGTCAGGGCACCGAGGAAAGACGCCGCCAGTTCCGCAGCGGCGGCCTCGATCTCCTCGGCGCTGGCCGCGGCGTCGGCGGCTAGCTGATCCGGTGGATCAGGCTTGCGACGTGGCACCGGATGGGTCCTCGACATCGAGGTCACACCCGCTAGGATTAGGGGTGACCATGTGGGTGGTCAGAAGTTGAGCGCAGCCCGGGATCGAGGTCCCGGGCTGCTGCGCGTCGGGGCTGTCACCGTTGGCCGCAGCAGCCCGCAGCGGGCGTCGGTCAGTCATCGGCTAGCGCCTCATCGTCCGGCACCACCGCCAATGGGCGGATTGGGGCGAGTCGCCGCCGTACCCGGTCAGCGGCTGCAGCAGGTAGCCCATCCGCCAGGAGATGGGCCAGGAGACGACCCGTCGGGATGGATCGAGCCATCGCCTCGTCACGGAGGGCATCGAGTAAAGCCGACGGCACCCGTGCTCGGAGCGGGAGTAGCTCATCGGGAGGAATGGATTTCGTCACGAAGCGAGAATCACACGGCACCCCCGAAACGGCTGCCCGATCACGTGGTACCCCCGGTGTCGCCATGGTGGTACCGGGGGTACCACAGTGATGGTACCCATCTGTTATGATCGGGTCATGCCGACTAACAGCCCCGCCCGTGCCGACCGCGAACTATCCCGGCGCTTGGCCGAGCGTGGAATCGACCGAAGCTCAGTGACATGCCTCCGGTGGCGTCGAGACGGAGTGCTCCTCCCGCCGGACGGCTACGACGAAAACGACGAGCCCGTGCTCTCGGATGCTGCGATCGACCGGGCTGTGACCTACGCCCAGCTGCTAGACCGGCTCGGGCGTGACGATGCCATCGTGGCGCTGTGGGGCTCAGGAGCAGACCTTCCTCGCCGAGCTGCGTTGCGTGCCCTACGGCGGCGCTGGGATGCTCGGATCAAATCAGCCAATGCCGACGCCGATCGGATGGAGGCCCACAGCACCGCGCCCCGCCGCCAGCGGGCTGTAGCGCAGGACATCGCTACGAGATGGCCCGAGGCCGGCAAGTCCCTCACCGCCGCGGCAACTCGTGCCGCTGCGGAGGACGCCGAGGGAGACGAACCGCCGACCATGACGGAGAAGCGGGCCGACCTGCTCATGTCGGCAGCTGCGGACTATGCGGACGACATCGAGGCGGGCGACGCCGTGGCCAAGCTGGTCGACGCACTCCCCAACACTACCGAGGTCCGTGATGCCGTCGAGGCCGAAGGCGGCATCCCGACTCTCGCAGACGGGTTGGCCGTGTTCGAGACCTGCGACAAGGACGACGAGGCTTTCGACCGGCTGTGTGCCATGCGGGACGCCATGCGGCAAGCGCTCACCGAGCACCGAGCCGAGTTCGTCGCAGCGTTCCCGTGGATTCCCGATGCAGCAGCGTGGGTAGGAAGTGACCCTGCTGTCAGCGGACCGGTCTTCGCTGAGGGTGCCGTCGTCGGGTTCGTGCTTGAAGCCCGGGCACAGGAGGCTGCCGAGCAGGGCGCCAACGTCGCCAAGCGTACGGCGTAGGTCCAGCCATGACCTCCCGCAACCCGCTGCACCTCGTCACATCATCGTCCGACCCAAAGGAGCAACCCGTGCCCACCGATCGACTCAGCGCCCCTGCCTCGCGTAGAACCGTGACCCCGGCCCGGACCGGTCTCGTCGCCTACCTCGCCGTAGCGGTCATCGTGGCCGACTGGATCGGCGCCGTCGTCGTGGTGATCCTGGCCGGCCTGGTGGCCGTCGTCGAGCACCACCACCGTGCCCGGGCCGATGCCTCGGGCCGGACACGGGTGGCGCATCACCGGGACGTGACGCCAGGCATCGTAGCCCTCGTGCTTGCCGGTGGCGTGCTCCTCCGAGACGGCATCGGCCGCTCCGTGATGGACACCATCCTCGTCGGGGTCCTCGCGTTCTTCGGCGGGCTCGCCGTCCTCTCAGCGGTGGCATTCACCGGCCACGGCATCCCGATCCTGGTCGGCCTCATCGCCTACGTCGTTACCCGGATCGTCCTCCACCATCTACCCGCCGTCCGGTCCGGTAGAGACCCCACAGCAGTAGTCCAGGCAGGGACCGTGGTCGCTCTCCCCGGGGACCTGGCCCTCGTCGACTACGTGGAGCGCAACAGCTTCCCCGGCGACACCGTGGCCGACTTCGCCGCCTCTGCTACCGGGGCCGTCAGCGTCGAGGAAGCACGCCGAATCACCGACGCCTACGTCGCCGGTCGAGCCGCCGAACGGTTCGATGCCTACCAGCGCCGGAGCAACGCCGCCCGGGCCGCAGCAGCGCAGCGGTGGGGCCGGTGAACATCGCATCGTCACCTGGTGAACACCGCAGCTTCCTCCAGTGAACACGGGACGAGGAAGCGGAAGACCGGTGAACAGTTCACTACGCCATGGCGGAAACAAGCGCGGGAAACTGGCCCCACTCGTCGTCTTCTTGAACACGGTGAACTCTGCCCGCGTTGCGTCCTCGTCCCGCCCGATCGTGGGACAATGAAGGGGTGATCATCTACCTCGTCTGCCCGAGCTGCGGAGCCCAATGGCGCTCGCATGCCTCCTCGGGAAAGACCCGCTGCCAGCGCTGCCGGCACGAGGTCTACGTCCCGGTCGCCGTGCGCAGCCAGGCCGCGGACGCCCCGGGAAAGTTGGTCTACGAGGTCGCCTCTCGCCAGCTACGGAGAGCCTGATGGCCCGGCACGGGACGGTCACCCGTTACAACGCCGGGTGCCACTGTGGGACGTGCAAGTCGGCCATCGCTGAGTACCGGAGGCTGAGACGGGCACGGGCCAGGACCACTACCACCTCGTCGGCAGGCACCACCGCCACCGAGCCTCGCACCATGCCCTCGACCGCGGGCCCCACCCGTCGACCACCGGCCCCGGCATTCACCGAACGGGTGCCAGGACGACGCTCAGCGCCGCAGAGCCCACCCGCTCCACCACCTCGGAGCCGGCCCGCTCGACCACAGCCCTCACCGGTCTACGCCACTGACCCTCGCCGGCAGTCTCCCCAACGCATCACCGCCACGACGACGGCGCCCGATCTCTGGTCGGCCCGACGGCCACCAGCCGCCACGTCTCCACCCCACGTAGCGTCCCCTCGCCGGCAGTCTCCCCAACGCACCACCACCACGACGAAACCTCGGTCAGCTCCCACGGCGACAGGTCCCGCAGACCCTCGCCACGCGTGGATCACCCGCCACGCCGAAGCCGTAACCGCCGGCCGTCGAGCCGATGGCCGCCAGGGCCGAGAGCCGATCCGCTACGCCATCGAGGACCCGCTCGCCTCCCTAC
>JAJZJY010000187.1 GCA_021809885.1 Actinomycetes bacterium | reverse complement strand
GGCCCTCCACGCGGCCCGGGCGGAGGCGGGCGTGCCGGCGCTGCTGCGCCTGGCGGCGGTCACGACAGCCGGCGAGGTGGTGCTGCCGCCCCTCCTGGCCCGCTTCCGCGAGCGGCACCCCGACATCGGCGTCGCCCTGGAGGTGGCCCCGCGCGACCGCGTGTGGCGGCTGCTCGGCGACCACGCCGTTGACCTGGCCGTCGCCGGCCGACCGCCGGAGGGATCCGACGTCGTGGCCCTCGGCCGCTGGCCCAACGAGCTCGTCGTCGTCGGTCGACCGGACGTCGCAGCCGGGTGGCGGCGGGCGGCATGGCTACTCCGCGAGCCCGGCTCCGGCACCCGCGCCACGACCGAAGCGCTCCTGGAAGGGCTCGGCATCGACCCGCCCCGCCTCACCCTCGGGTCCAACCGCGCCGCCCTGGCGGGCGCCGCCGCCGGCCTCGGCGTCACCCTCGCTGCACGGGAGGAGGTGGGCGGCGGCCTGGCCGTCGCCGGCGTCCCCGGGACGCCCCTCGACCGCCCGTACTACCTCGTCGGCCATGGCGAGCTCCCGCTCGCCGCCAGGCGGTTCGTCGAGCTCGCCGACCTGCACCCGGTCTGAGATCCAGGTCCCGCCGGGGGACAGGCACGTCGGGCTGCCGGCCGGCCGGATAGCGCCGGCCGCTACTACGCTACGGGGAGGCGGACGAGGAGGTCCGTGCCACGACCCGGGGCGCTGCTGACGCTCACCGTGCCGCCGAGCAGTTCCGCCCGCTCCCTGATGGCGTCGAGGCCGACCCCGGGCGTTGGCATCCCTGCCCCATCGTCCCTGACCCGCAGCACCAGCTCGTCGCCGGCCGCCCGCAGCTGGAGCAGGATGTTGGCGGCGTGAGCGTGCTTGGCGACGTTCTGCATCGCTTCCTGCGCCATGCGGTAGACGGCCACCTGCACGTGGTCGGGCAGGGTGGCGGACACGTCCACGTCGCAGGTGACGTCCGCCCCGGCGGCGACGGAGGTGGTGGCGAGCGACTGCATGGCCTCGGGGAGGCCGAGGTCGTCGAGCATGGGGGGGCGCAGGCCGGCGAGGGCGGCACGCGTCTCCGCCACGGCGAGCTCGGCGAGGCTGCGGGCGGTGGCGACCTGGCGGGTGGCGAAGGCGTGGTCCCCGTCGGCGAGCGCTTCGGCGGCGGCGGCGAGGTGCATGGCCAGGCTGACGACAGGTTGGGTGACACCGTCGTGGACCTCGGCGGCGATGCGGCGGCGTTCGGCTTCCTGGACGGCGACGAACCTCTCCACGAGCCCCTCGTACTCCTGGGCGCGGTGGACGAGCTGGCGGTGGAGGCGGGCAGCGTGGATGGCGCCCGCCACCAGCTGCCCTATCCCGGTGAGCAGGGCGACGTCCCCGTCGTCGAACTCGTGGCGCTCCCGGGTGTGGACGTTGATCACCCCCGCCAGCCCGGTGGGGCGCGAGGTCATCGGCACCGACGCCATGGAGACGAACTCGAGGCCGCCGAGCTCGGGGAAGTAGCGGTAGCGGGGGTCGTCCAGCTTGCCCTCGACGATGACGACCGGCTCGCGCCGGGCGGCCACCCAGCCGGAGACGCCCTCGTCGAGGGCGAGGTGCACCCGACCGGCCTGGGCGTCGAACGGCGGGGTGGCGCCGGTGAGGGTGAGCCCCCGCTCGTCGTCGTCGAGGACGTGCACGAAGCAGACGTCGACGCGCATGGCACGCGTCACCAGGTCGGCCACGCGCCGGGCGAGGTCGGACAGCTCCGGGGCGGCGGCGACGGCGTCGATGGTCCCGAGCAGCAGCTCACGCGCCGTGGCAGGGTCGACCCGCCCGACCCAATCGCCGTCGGTCATTGGTAGAGCCCCTCCCTGATCGCTGCGGCGACCGCCGCCGTCCGGTCCCCCACCCCCAGCTTGCGGTAGACGCTGGAGGCGTGGCTCTTCACCGTTTCCTCGCCGACCACCAGGCGGGCGGCGATGGCCCGGTTGGACAGGCCGGCCACCATCAAGGCGAGGACCTCGCTCTCCCGCTGGCTCAGGCCCAGGTGCGCCCCGGGCCAGAACTCGCCGTGCTGCAGGCGGGCGGCGGACGTGGCCAGGCGGCCGGCGAGGGTGGGGTCGACGACGACCTGCCCGGCGACCACCTCGGAGAGGTGGCGGACCAGCTCGGCGCCGTCCACCCGCTTGAGCAGGTAGCCGGCGGCGCCCGCCCGCAGCGCCTGGTACACGTACTGCTCGTCGTCGTAGACGGTGAGGACGACGACCTTGACCTGCGGCCAGCGGGCCACGACCTGGCGGACGAGGTCGAGGCCGCTCGCCGCACCGAGCCGGAGGTCGGTCAGCACCACATCCGGCCGGAAGGTCTCGACGGCGGTGATCCCGGCGGCCACGTCGGCCGCCTCCCCCACGATCCGCACCTCGGCGGCGTGGCGGCCCAGCATCGCCTTCAACCCCTGGCGGACGATCTCGTGGTCGTCTACGAGCACCACCCGCACCGGCCCCGGCATCGGGGCGGACGCTAGCGCCGGCCCGCGCTGCGCCAGCGACGTTCCCCCGCGCCATCCCCCACCGGCGGGAGGCGGCAACCCGGGACGGGTCCGTAGTGTCCCGGTATGCCGCACAAGGTCCTGCGCATGCACCGCGCCCAGACGGAGCCGGTGACGCGGCCGGTCATGCTGGCCATCGCCGGTGACTCGGCCACAGGCAAGACCACCCTCACCCGCGGCCTCGTAGAAGCACTCGGGCCGGAACGGGCCACGTCGATATGCGTCGACGACTACCACCGCTACGACCGGGAGGAGCGCAGGTCGCTGCCGTTCACGCCGCTGCACCCGGCGTGCAACTACATGGACATCATGGAGCAGCACCTGCAGCTGCTGGCCACCGGCCACCCCATCTTGAAGCCGGTGTACGACCACCGCTCGGGCCGGCTCGTCCGGCCCGAGCTGGTCGAGCCGCGCGAGTTCGTCATCGTCGAAGGGCTCCTGCCGTTGTCGACGCGCCTGGCGCGCGCCTGCTTCGACGTCGCCGTCCACCTCGACCCGCCGGAGAACATCCGCCACCAGTGGAAGGTCAAGCGCGACTGCGGCGAGCGGGGCTACACGCCCGACCAGGTGCTCACCGAGCTCGAGCGGCGCGAGCCCGAGTCGGCGGCCTACATCCGGCCGCAACGCGAGCACGCCGACATCGTGATCCGCTTCGCGCCCATCGAGGGCCGCGAAGACCCGCCGGGCACCCCGCTGTCCGCCGAGGTCCTGCTCCGCCCGACGATCCGCCACCCCGACATGACCCGGGTCCTCGCCGGTGACGACACCCACGCCATGCACCTGAAGCTCTCCCGCGACGCCGAGGGCCGGCCCGTGGACGCCCTCCACGTCCACGGGTACGCCTCGCGGGAGGACAGCGGCGTCCTCGAGAAGGCGATCTGGGAGCGCCTCGAGGTCGACCACCCGCTGCCGGAGAGCCTCGGCGTCCTGCGCGAGGGCCCTCGCTCCGAGCCGCTCGCCATCTGCCAGCTGCTCTTGCTCTACCACCTCCTCGACAAGCACCCCGACCGCGCCCTGCCGGCACTGGCGGCACTGCCGGAGGGCTGACCAGCCGGCGGTTGGCGGCGCCGGCGGTAAGCGGCGCCGCAGCCCAGCCGTTCCCGGCGACATCTGTCCTTCTCGGCGACCAAGCGTGCACGAACGTGCATCGTGGGTCGCCGAGTTGAGGGGTTGTCGCCGAGAACGGGGGCCCTGCGAGTGCCGGCGGAGGGCATAGCCTCCCCCCGTCGGCGACCGACGGGGGGACTGCGGCATGAGCACCGGAGCGCAAAGGGCGGTGGCGCCCACCACGGCGGGCATGCTGCGGTACTGGGCGGAGCGCGACCCGGACCACACCGCGCTGCGGTGGGAGGGCGGCCAGATGACCTACGCCGAGCTCGACGCCCGGTCCAACCAGGCCGCCAACGCGCTGGTCGCCGCCGGCGTCGAGCGGGGCGACCGAGTCGCCTACCTGGACAAGAACAGCCCCGAGCAGGTGGAGCTGTACTTCGCTGCTGTCAAGATCGGCGCGGTGCCGACGCCGGTCAACTTCCGGCTCGCGCCGCCGGAGATCGCGTTCGTCGTCGCCGACGCCCGGGCCGAGGTCCTCGCCGTCGGGGCGGAGCTCCTGCCGACCATCGACCGTGTCGTGGACGACCTCGGCGGCGCACGGGTCCTCTCCATCGGCGGGGAGGGCGGCGCCGGCCGGCCGACGTATGCCGCCTGGCGGGACGCCTTTACCCCCGACGACCCCGCCGTGCCGATCGGCGCCGGAGACGTCGCCTACCAGCTCTACTCGTCGGGCACCACCGGCCGGCCCAAAGGCGTGCTCCTCTCGCACGCCAACCTCGTCGCCGAGACCGAGCTGCTGCACGACGTCGTCCTCCTGGACACCGACAGCGTGAGCCTCGTTCCCATGCCCCTGTTCCACATCGGCGGGGGCGGGTACCTCCTCGCCGGCCTGGCCCGGGGCGCCACCTGCGTGCTCGTCCGGGACATCGTTCCTCCCGCCCTCGTGGACACCCTCGAACGGGAGCAGGTGACCCACACCTTCGTGGTGCCTGCGGTCATCCAGCTCCTCCTGTCGGTCCCCGGCGTGGCGGAACGGGACTTCTCGGCCCTGCGCTGCCTCGCCTACGGGGCATCACCCATCTCGGAGCGGGTGCTCGCCGACGCGGTGCGGATCTTTCGCTGCCCGCTCCTCCAGGTCTACGGCCTCACCGAGACCACCGGTGCCGTCGTCTACCTGCCCGCAGCGGACCACGACCCCGACGGGCCCCACCGCCACCGGCTGCGGGCCGCCGGCGTGCCGGCGCCGGGCATCGGGCTCCGGGTCGTCGACCCGGCGACGGGCACGGACCTGGCGACCGGTCAGGTGGGCGAGATCTGGATCCGGGGGCCGGTCGTCATGCAGGGGTACTGGAACCAGCCGGCAGCGACGGGAGCAGTGATAGAAGGGGGATGGCTTCGTTCGGGGGACGCCGGTTACCTCGACGAGGACGGCTACCTCTACCTCTACGACCGGGTCAAGGACATGATCGTCTCGGGCGGCGAGAACATCTACCCGGCCGAGATCGAGAACGCGCTCATGGCGCACCCAGCCGTCGCCGACGCTGCGGTCATCGGCATCCCCGACGACAGGTGGGGGGAGGTGCCGCTGGCGCTCGTCGTCCAGCGGGACGGGGGCGGCGGTGCGGGCGGTGCGGGCGGTGCGGGCGGCGAGGTCACCGAGGAAGAGTTGATCGGCTGGTGCAGGGAGCGCCTCGCCGGCTTCAAGTGCCCACGACGGATCGAGTGGGCCGAGGCGCTCCCGCGCAACCCGAGCGGCAAGATCCTGAAGAAGGACCTCCGGGCGCCATACTGGGAGGGCCGGGACCGCATGGTCGGGTGACGGTGCCGGCGGCGGGCAGGATGGGCCGGCGAGATGGCAGGGTGGGCCGGCGGATAGATCGATATCGGTCGTTATCAGCCGAACTGTGATAGTAGCGGTGCGCCTGCGGGACCCGGCGTACCATTGTTAGGGCTTTTGTCCTGATTATGACCCCGGCTTCACTCCAATCCGCGCGCAGAGCCACGAACTGTGCGCACGGGGGACGGTATACGGCTCCGTGTGCGCGCGGTTCGATGCCGTGCGCGCGGTTCGCGTTTCTGGCCCGGACGAGGCGCCTCCGCCCGCCGGCCTGCCACGCGCGGGGACCACGGTGCGGGACTCAACTGCGCTGCCTCGGGCTCACCCGCCAGCACCCACCGGCCCTCAACTGGCCCGGTGCTCCCGAAACGACCACACTGAGGTGCTGCCCCTCACACGAAAGGTTCCTGTTGGCTCCCTCCACCATTGACGCCCTCGAGGTTCGGGCGCTCCAGCTGGCGACGGCCGCGAAGGACCCCGAGCAGGCCGTCGCCGCCCTGGTCGACGCCGCCGCCGGCGACCGCCCGGCGCTGGAGGAGGCACGCAACCGGGTAGCCCGGCGCATGCTCGGCAACGTGAGCGACGTTCAGGCCGGCGCCGCCCTGCAACTGCTCAACCGGTCGCTCGTGGAGATCGGCTGGCACGACCCCTACCAGTGGACGCAGAGGCTGGGCAACCGCCTTCGAAAGCCGTAATCCCAGGCAACCGCCAGCGCGACGCGGGGCCTGTCAGGCATCCTCGCCTCGCCTCGCCTCGCCTCGCCACACGCCACGCCAGCACCCGGGTTCACCCACCACCCGCCCCGCCGGCCCGCACACGTCCGCTCTCGTCATCCCTACCCGATCGGTGTCACCCAATCGCGCCCTCGAACGCCGACAGCGTGATCCCACGCTGCGCGACCTCCCGTAGGAATGCCCCCGGCTCGTCGACCATCTCCGCCAGCCCAGCGGCGCCGGCCCTCGCGAACCGCCCGGTCGCGGCCCAGACTGCAGCGACCCCCGCCACCGTGCCGGCAACGAGGGACGGCCGGCCGGCACTCCCGAATATCAGGGTCTCGTGCACCCCGTCACGGGTGCCGCGCAACTCCACCCGGGCCGCGCCGACGAGGCCTTCGGGGTGCGGCGGCCGGAGCATCGGCAACGGGGCGCTCAGGCGGTCACGCCGGGTGGCGGCCATCCGGGCGCTGACGCGTCTCACCCCGGGGAACGCCGGCGCCAGCAACACCGGATCCACCAGACGGCCGCGGTAGCAGTCGGCGGCTCCCACCGGTGGGGGGAACCACATCAGCTCCCTTCCGGTGCCGCCCTGGCGCCGGCGCCACGCCCCGTCGTACCAGTCCGTCGCGATCGACGAGAGGGCGGCGTGGTGGCGGCGGGCGCATGCCGGACCCCCGGTCCCGTAGCCCGCCACATGGATCTGATGGACCTCGTCGAGGAAGCAGGCGCCGTACCGGGCGAGCACGCATGACAGCCCGGGCGCCATGGTCGTGCCGACGGCGACGCTGAGGCCGCCAGCACGGGCGGTGCGGTCGAGGGCTAGGAGGTGGCGCACGTGGTGGGGGTCGTCCAGGGCGGCGACCACGTGAGCCCCGGCCCGGAGGGCGTCGGATGCCAGCGCGGTGGCGTCGTCGGGCCGGGCGATGACCACGACGTCGGTGCCCTCGGGGATGCGCGCTCCCCGGATGGGCCGGACGGAGACCGCGGCGCCCATACCCTCCGTCCGGGTGACGGCACGAGCATCCCGAGCCAGGACGAGGATCGATCCCACCTGCGTGCCCGGTTGGCCGAGAAGGTGGCGTGCCACCCGGACGCCTACCGCCCCGACACCGATCAACACGATCCGCAACCCGTTGCCGCCGTCGGGCCTTCGGGCGGGTCCGATCACTCCGGCCCGGCCGGCTCCGCCCCCACCCCCGGCTCGTCCCCGTCATCCAGCTCCGTCAGCGGGATCTGCCGCCATCCGCCATGGCGCGGCGGCGTGCCCCCGCTGCCCCGCAGCCGCAGGAAGAGTGCCGCCAGACCGGCAGCCCCGAGAGCGACAAGCACACGGCGCAGCGTCTGCACAGCACCGATGGTAGGTCGGAAATCCCTCAGCGATCGCGAGGGAAGCGCCGGCCGATCCTGCCAGCTTTCCGTTCAGGTCCGGTCGCGACGGGCCGATGTACTCCTTGGCAGCGCTCTCCCTCCCCCGGCGCAGCCCATCGCGAAGGGACCGGAGCCCCTCCCGGTCCCTTCGTCGTGCGCCGCCGCCACGCGCCCTCGCCGAGCCCCGCCCTCGCCGAGCCCCGCCCTCGCCGAGCCCCGCCCTCGCCGAG
>JAJZJY010000186.1 GCA_021809885.1 Actinomycetes bacterium | reverse complement strand
CGTCTGGCGGCAGGCGGCATGCCGCCAGGAAGCTCTGGCGACCGCCGGAGCAGTAGCCGATCGTGGCGACCTTGCCGTTGGCGCTCGGAAGGCGCCGCAACCAGTCCACGGCCGCGCCCACGTCGCCCACCAGCCGGTCGTCGGGCACGCCGCCGGCCGCCCGGCTGGCAGCGGCGGCGTCGTCGGGGCTGGCGCCCGGGGCCTCCCGGAAGTGCAGGTTCGGGCACACGGCGTTGTAGCCGTTGACGGCAAACCGCCGGACGATCTCCTTGGTCGCCCAGTCGTAGCCGGGCATGTGGTGGATGACGACCACCCCGCCGTAAGGGCCGGGGGCCATGGGCCGGGCCGTGTAGGCCTCGATGACGTCGCCGCCGTGGCCCACCAGGCTGACCGACTCGGCCAGCACCGCGTCGTACATGCAGGTCTCCTCCCTCGCGGGGATCCGCAGCATACTGAGGCGCCGTGGGCGCAGCTCCGCCGCCCGGAGCCGGAACCGAGTGACCGGGCCAGGGTCCCCGCTCCCGTTCTCCGCCGCCGCATACCCTCCGGTCGCGGCGCCACCGAGCAGCCCAACTCCACCGGCGACGGGCGGGCGGCCCTCACGCCGCGCTTCTGGTTGGCGATCGTCCTGGTGGGAGTGGCCGCCGGCCTGTTCGGCGCGGCGATGATGGCGATCCTGTTCTCGGTGGAGGCCCTGTCGTTCGGCAGCTCCAGCCACGGCTACCTGGCGGCCATCGAGCACACTCACGGGTGGGCACGGGTCATGCCACTCCTCCTGGCCGGCGTTGTCGGCGGGCCGGCGTGGTACCTGCTGCGCCGCTACACCTCCAACGAGCACTCCGAGCTGGACGACGCCTTGTGGAGCGGCGACGCCACCCTGTCGTTGCGCCGATGCCTCGGGACCTCCGTGATCTCCGAGCTGGTCATTGGCGCCGGCGCCTCCATCGAGCGCGAGGCAGCGCCCAAGCTGCTCGGCGGCGCGGCAGGCACGGTCGTGGCCAACCGCCTCGGGCTCACCACCGACCAGCGCCGGCTGCTCGTCGCCTGCGGCGCCGGCGCCGGCCTGGCCGCCGTCTACAACGTGCCCATCGGCGGGGCCATGCTCACCGCCGAGGTCCTCCTCGGCGACATCTCACTGCCCACCGTGATGCCGGCGCTGGCCTGCAGCGGCATCGCCACCCTGACGGGGTGGGTGTACCTCCAGCACGGGGCGATCTACCGCTCCGTACCGCACTACCCGTTCCTGCCCACCATGCTCGTGTGGGCGCTGGTGGCCGGCCCGGTGATCGGTGTGGCGGCCTCGGCGTGGATCCGGCTCGTCGCGTGGGTATCGCACCATCGCGTCCGGGGGAGGGCGGCGGCGGCCGCCCCCCTCGGCGCTTTCGCCGTGCTCGCCGCGACCGGGCTCGCCTACCCGCAGCTGTTCGGCAACGGCAAGGACATGGCTCACCTGACCTTCCTCAGCCAGGGCACACTGGCCCTCCTCCTCGCCCTCTCCATCCTGAAGCCCCTCGCAACGGCCCTCTGCCTGTCGAGCAGCGCATCGGGCGGGCTGTTCACCCCGAC
Source organism: Actinomycetes bacterium (assembly GCA_021809885.1). Classification (GTDB taxonomy): domain Bacteria; phylum Actinomycetota; class Acidimicrobiia; order Acidimicrobiales; family Palsa-688; genus JAKAQB01. Next base: position 6,175 of record JAJZJY010000186.1, on the reverse strand, counting down.
CGTGAGCACCGGGGCCGTCCTCGGCGGTTTCCTCGGCCTGGCCTGGTCCCACCTCTGGCCCGGCGCCGCCTCGGGCGCCTACGGCCTGGTCGGCGGGTCCGCCATGCTCGGCGCGGCGATGCAGGCGCCGCTCACGGGCCTGGTGGTCATGCTCGAGCTGACCCACACCGGCTTCCAGCTCGCTATCCCCATGATCGTCGCCACCACCCTGGCAACGATCGTCGCCCGCTACCTCGACGGCTACTCCATCTACTCGGCGCGCCTCGGGCCTCACCCCACCCACCTCGCCCTAGCCAGTTAGCGGCATCGGCATCGGCGAAAGCAGGGTGACCGGCGCCGGCAGTGAGCCGGCAGTGAGCCGGCGGTGCCGGCGGCGCCGGCAGTGAGCCGGCGGGAGGTCACGCTGGTCGGTGCCACCGCGCAGTGTGTTCGGACGGAGAAGGGCCCGGCAATCTTTGGAAGGTTGTTGTCGTGGAGCGACAACAACCTTCCAACGTTTGCTGCCGCCGAGCAACTGAGATCTGCTCTGACCACCCTGAGCGGTCGTCGAAGGCTGTCGCTTGCCGACGACGCCCCTCGACCCTCGCCGCCCCCTCGGATCAGAAGATCAGGTTCAGATCTGAAGACTGGATCTGACGACAGCCACGGTCCGGCCCCCGGGGCGCGCTGAGCCGGCGCCATGGCCGGGGTGTCACGCGTCTGCGAGCACCACGTACCACAGCCGGTCGGCTACCGCCTCGAGCAGGTCGGCCGCCCGGGCGTAGGGCCGGTAGAGCTCCCGCCCGATGACGGCTGCTTGGAGGTCGGCGGAGCGGTACCCCTCGGCGACGGCGTCGCGGTAGCGCCACACGACCGTGCGGGCGTGCGCCCTCACCTTGTCCGCCGCCGCTCCCGCCGACGCGAAGTCGCCGCGGAGCTGGGCGAAGCCCTCCACGAGCACGGTCATCCCGGCATGCAGGTCGCCGGCCATGCGCGCCGCGTGCCGGTCGGGCGTCCACGCCAGCGCGTCGGCCTCGACGGCGATGTCCCGGATGGCGTTCACCACCCGATCGCAGCGCTCCGAGAGGATGTAGAGGTCCTCCTGGTCGATCGGCGTGGCGAGCGCGGCCCGCAGGGCGCCGAGCAGGGCGCGGCGCGCCTCGTCGGCGTCGTGCTCGAGGGCCGTGAGGGCGGCGGCATCGGCGGCGCCACCCTCGGACCAGTCGAGGAAAGCCCCGGTGGCAGCCACGCTGACCTGGCCCTGCGCCACGAGCAGGCCGACGACGTCGGGCGCCACCATGCGGAAGAACCGGCCAAACCCGTGGCCCTGCCGGCGTCGCGCCCTCATGGGAGCCGCCGCAGCAGCTCGAAGGCGCCGGCGGCGACGAGGGCGCACACCGGGATGGTGAGCACCCACACCACGAAGATCTGCAGGACCCCGGCCCACCGCACGTGCCGGCGCCGTCCGGACATCCCCGCGCCCACCATGGCGGAGGTGACCACCGTCGAGGTGGACAGCGGAAGGCCGACGGCAGCGCCGGCGAGGATGACACCAGCCGACGCACACTGCGCCGAGAGGTCGTCGACCGCGCCTCCCCGCGACAGGCCGCGCGACACCCGCGCCACCACCTTGCGGCCGCCGAGCACGGTGGCGACGGCGAGGATGATCGCACAACTGGCACGCTCCCACGCCTCGATGCCGCCGGCGGCGCCGAGCGATCCAGGCCCGGAGACCACCACGGCGAGCAGACCCATGGCCTTCTGCCCGTCGTTCGTCCCGTCAGCGACGGCCACGGCCGCCGACGCCAGCCACAAGCCGCCATGCACCTCTCGCCGGGCCGCCCGGGGGAGGCGGAAGGCCACCCGGCGGGCGGCGTGGTCGACGAGGCCCGCCACCAAGCCGGCCAGGAACGGCGCGAGGAGGATGCCGATCAGCACACCCACCACGCCGACGAGGCGCCCGCCGGCGAGCCCTCCCCACTCGACGGCCCCGACACCGCCGGCGGCGAGCCCCGCTCCCGCGAGCCCGCCCACGAGCCCCACGCTGGCGCTGGTCGGCAACCCCCGCCGGGTGGTGACCCAGGTGAAACCGACCGCGGTGAGGCTCGCCGCCGCGAACACCGTGGCGGTCGCCCCAGCCCCGACGTGAACGATCCCCACGACCGTGCGCGCCACCGCCTCCCCCGCCAACAGACCGCCCGCCACATGCCAGGCCACAGACCACGCCGCCACGGCGGCGTAAGAACCACTGCGGGCGCCGAGCAGCGCGGCGGCAGCGTTGGGGGCGTCGCTCACGCCGAGCAGAGCGGCCAGGGCCAACGCACCAACCACCCCCAGCGCGGTCATGATCGTCACCGGACCTCCGAGCACGGCAGGGGGGAGCGGCTGGCTCGCCGCCCCGCCCCTCACCCCGGAAGGATGCCATGGCACGTCGCCTGCCGCTCCCACCGACGCACGTGTGCCTCAGGGCGACCGAGCTAGAACCGGCACGGTGATCCGAACACGTACATGTAGGCCATGAGGGCAGCGCCGGCCAGGGTGCGCGCCACGCTGGACCCCTCACGCACCGGGGACGGTGGTAGCCGGAGCGCAGGATGCGACGGCACGGCGAGAGCTGACCGCACGGCGGGGCCGAGCGAGGCGAGCTGCGAGGAGCCGAGCAGCGGGACGGTGGTCGCAGGCGGCTGCTTCACCGCCTAGCGCTGGGACGCGTGCGCCAGCAACCCCCTTGCCGACGATCCCGACAGGTTCGACCCGGTCCCGGCGCTGCTGCCGAGACCGAAGCCGAGACCGTCGCAGGAACGCAGACCCCGGGCGCTCGGATCGAGGGACACCGCCGACCGCAACGCCGGGCCGGTGCGGTCCAGCTCCTCGACCCGCCGGAGGGACTTCTCGACCAGCGCCTGGGACGAGAGTCGCCCCGAAGCGAGCTCGGCCGCGAGTTGCCGGCCCGACACGGCCTCGAGGTCCACGTCGGGCGGTGTCGGGCGGCACGGCACCGCCGGATGCTGCCATGGATGGCGCCGGCGTACCCACCCGGCGCGGGTGGCGTCGGCGATGGTGCAACCGGGTACGTAGCGCCGGTGCACGCGCCCGGCAGCCCCTTTCCCCTCGGTGCGACCCCAGACGCTACGGGGGTCAACTTCGCCCTGTTCTCCGAGGTCGCCGACGGCGTCGAGCTGTGCCTGTGGGGCGAAGGCGGCGACGAGCGCCGCATCGAGATGCGCGACGTCACCTACAACGTGTGGCACGCCCGGCTCGACGGCGTGCGACCGGGCCAGCAGTACGGCTACCGCGTCCACGGACCGTGGGACCCCGGCCGGGGGCTGCGCTGCAACCCGGCGAAGCTGCTGGTCGACCCGCACGCCACCGCCATCGAGGGCCCGGTGCGGTGGGGCCAGGAAGTGTTCGGCCACCGCCTCGACGCCCCCGACCAGCGCGACGACACCGACTCGGCGCCGGCGATGCCGCGCTGCGTCGTCGCCGACCGCACCTTCGACTGGGGCGACGACGCCCGCCCCACCGTGCCGCTCGAGGACACCATCATCTACGAGACGCACGTGAAGGGCATCTCGATGCGCCACCCCGGCGTCCCCGCGCAGCTGCGGGGCACCTACGCCGGGCTGGCCCACCCCGCCATCGTCGAGCACCTCGTCGGGCTCGGTGTCACCGCCGTCGAACTGCTCCCCGTGCACCAGTTCGTGCAGGACTCCCACCTTCTCGACAAGGGGCTGCGGAACTACTGGGGCTACAACTCGATCGGCTACCTGGCACCCCACGACGAGTACCGCTCGGGTGCCGCCCCCGCCAGCCAGGTCGCCGAGCTCAAGTCGACGGTGAGAGCGCTGCACGCCGCCGGGCTCGAGGTGATCCTCGACGTGGTGTACAACCACACAGCAGAAGGCAACCACCTCGGACCGACCCTGTCGTTCAAGGGCATCGACAACCCCGCCTACTACCGGCTCGTCGACGAGGAACCGTGGGCGTACTTCGACACGACCGGTACCGGCAACAGCTTCGACGTCTCCCATGCTGCGCCGCTCGGGCTGATCATGGACTCGCTGCGGTACTGGGTCACCGACATGCACGTCGACGGGTTCCGCTTCGACCTGGCCACCACCCTCACCCGCCAGACCGGTGCCGTCGACCAGCACAGCTCGTTCCTGGACATGGTGTTCCAGGACCCGGTGCTCGCCCCCGTGAAGCTCATCGCCGAGCCGTGGGACGTCGGCGAGGACGGCTACCAGGTCGGCGGCTTCCCCGCCCGCTGGTCGGAGTGGAACGGCCGCTACCGGGACTGCGTCCGGCGGGTGTGGAAGGCCCAACTCGGCCTGCTGAGCGAGCTCGGCCAGCGGCTCACCGGCAGCCCCGACATCTACGGGTCGGCGGGGCGCGCCCCGACGGCAAGCGTCAACTTCGTCACCGCCCACGACGGCTTCACCCTCGCCGACCTGACGGCCTACGAGCGCAAGCACAACGAGGCCAACGGTGAGGGCAACGCCGACGGCGACAACTCCGACGACTCGTGGAACTGCGGGGTCGAGGGGCCATCCGACGATCCGGTCGTCTGCGCCCTCCGGGCCCGCCAGCGCCGCAACCTGCTCGCCGTCCTGCTCGTCTCCCACGGCGTGCCGATGATCGAGGGCGGCGAGAAGATCGGGCGAACCCAGGAGGGCAACAACAACGCCTACTGCCAGGACAACGAGATCTCGTGGTACGACTGGGATGCCGTCGACACCGACCTCCTCGAGTTCACGAAGGCAGCTATCGCGCTGCGGCGCTCCCACCCGGCGCTGCGGCGGAGGCGGTATGCCACCGGAGCGCGCGAGGGCGCCAGACCGCACACGGGGGAGATCGCGATGCTGCGCGCCGACGGCGTGCCGATGGACGGCCCCGACTGGGAGGAGCCCGCCGCCAAGGCGCTGATGGTCTGGCTCAGGGGGTCAGCCGAGCCGGAGGCCGACGGCACGCCCCGCCCCAACCGGCGGCTCCTGGTAGCTGTCAATGCCAGTGAGGTCGACATCGAGCTGCGGGCCCCGGCCCCCGCCTTCGGGCGCAACTGGCGGCTCGTGCTCACCACCGACCCCGACGCCGACCGCTCCGACTGGGCAGCAGGCAAGCCACGCCAGGTCCTCAGCCGTTCGCTGCTGGTGCTCGAGCAGGGTTAGCGTCGGCGCCCCCCGGGCCTGCCACCACCCCGCCGTCGCCATCACCAAGGATGTCCGCTGCATGAGGAGATCCCACGGCACCCACCGGAGGCACACCACGTCCCCCTACGAGCGCCGGAGCCTCGGCCGCCGGATCCTGCTCGTGGCACTCGTCGTCGTGGTGGTGCTCGTCGCTGCCGCCGGCGCCTTCGTAGGCGTGCAGCTCAACCGGGCCACGCCTGCAGCAGCCGTCACCGTCGTGCTCGACCGCAACCTCGGCATCCCCGGGGTGCCCCCGCACCTGCCGGTGCCCGCCGGGGGGGCGACGGTGGTCACGGTGCAAGGGGTCGGAACAGTGGCGAGCGTCCGGCCCGACGTGGCCCTCCCACTGGCGAGCATCACCAAGCTCGTGACGGCCCTGGTGGTGCTGCGCCACCACCCGCTCTCCCTCGGCCAGTCAGGCCCGGCGCTGAGCGTGCCCGCCAGCCTCGCAGCCGCCTACCCGAGCCAACTCGCTGCCCACGACTCGCTCATCCCGCTGCACGCCGGCGAGCACCTGAGCGAGCTGCAGGCCCTCGAAGCGCTGCTCATCCCCTCCGCCGACAACGTCGCCCAGCTGCTCGCCACGTGGACGAGCGGGACCATGCCAGCCTTCGTGGCCGCCATGAACGCAGAGGCCGCCCGCCTCGGCCTGCACCAGACGCACCTCGCCGACGCCTCGGGCCTCTCCGCCGGCAGCGTCGGCTCGGCGGCGGACCTGATCCGCCTGGCGAGGGTGGTGATGGCCCAGCCGCTGCTGCGGGCCATCGTCGCCATGCCTCAGGTCACCCTGCCCCTCGCAGGCACCGTCTACAACTACGACTACGACCTCGGCCACGACGGCATCGTCGGCATCAAGACCGGCTCGACCATCGCCGCCGGCGGCGACTTCCTCTTCGCGGCGCGCCGCAGCGTGCACGGCCGGCGGGTGCTCGTCATGGGCGCCGTTCTCGGACAGCAGGGACGCCAGCCGCTGCCCCAGGTGCTCGCCGTCGCCGAGCGCCTCAGAT
>JAJZJY010000185.1 GCA_021809885.1 Actinomycetes bacterium | reverse complement strand
CTGGTGGGAGGGCTGGCAGGAGTAGTACGTCGTGTTGCGGCGGTGGTTGCCCCACATGCGCAGCCCGCAGATCCCGCAGCGGAGCAGGCCGCGGTAGAGGTAGTTGGTCTTCGCGGTCGCTCGTGCCGTCGTGGCGGGGACGCCCTGACGGGAGCGTTCGTTGGCCCGGGCGCGTGTCTGGACGGCGTCGAACTCCTCGCGGCTGACAATGGCGGGGTGTGCGGGCTCTTCGGACCAGATCCAGGTCTCGGGCGGGTTGGTCCGGTTGTGGCCCTTCTTTCGTGCTCTGCGGTTCCATCCCTCAGCCGGGCGAGGCGGTAGTCGACGGTCCGCTCCGGACGACCGGTGAGCGTGATGAGCTGTGACGTGGTCAGCACCCGGTGGGCATCGAGGAGCGAGAGGATGTCGTGGTCGACGTCGGAGAGCGAGGTGATCCGGCTGGAGATCTGCGACGACGTGCGGACCGTGCTCACCGCCGCCCGCCGATCAGGCAGAGAAGAACGGACTGCATCCTTCCCCACCAGTCGGGGTCTCGCCTCTGGCCGCGATCTCGGCCCTGACCGGCGCCTTCGGGGACTCGAGCCTCGCGGTTCGGAGGTAGACCGGTCCGCGAGGTCCCGGGGCCACCTGGGGGCCTAGCCGAGGCTCGATCCCGAAGCCTGCTTCGGCCGGCCAGGCGGTGGTGCCTGCAGCGCCGTCGGGTCGGCTCGGGGCGCTGGCAGCGTGGCATGTGGCGGTGCATGGGTCTCTCCTTCTTGATGGCGACGGGTTCCACATAGAGAACAAGGCGATCCGGGCCGACTTTGGACATCCTTTCGACCGTCATCGGTCCCGGAGGCGCGCGCCCTCTACATAAAGAACATGGGGGCAAGGGCCGAAAACCAACAAAAGATCTCGTGAATGTTCGCCATGGGTCCCCGCGGCACCGACCGCCCGCGGGCACCGCTCCCCCCGAACCCGATCCACACGGCCGGCCTTGGGGTGGGCCCGCGGGCACGCCAGGTCAGGCTCACCCGACGCGTCCGGGCGATCGCCGCCTCGTCGCTACCGGGGCCAGCCGACGAGGACGCGACGTCCGGCCGAGGGGACACCCGGCACCGCAGCCGGCATCGACGCACCGGGACCAGGACGGTGGCGCTTGCCGAGGGCACGCGGCCAGGACCGCCACGGCCTTGTCGGTGGCGGGTCGCGGTGGAGGTGTGGCACGCGCCCGTCTCAGCGGTGGCGCAGTCCCGGCTCGGCGACGAGGGCTTCACTACCCTTGAGTTGACCGACGGTAGAGATCGGCACTGAGGAGGGACGGACAGCGGCATGGCCGAGAGTAGGATCAACAACCACGCCGGGTTCATCTGGTCCGTCGCCGACCTGCTCCGGGGCGACTACAAGCAGTCCGAGTACGGCAAGGTGGTCCTGCCGCTGACGGTGCTGCGCCGCCTCGACTGCGTGCTGGAGCCCACCAAGGCGGCCGTCCTGGCCCGGGCCGCCAAGCTGCATGGCCAGGTCGACAACGTGGAGCCGGTGCTGTGCGCGGTGGCCGGCGAGGGGTTCTACAACACCTCCCCGCTCGACTTCTCCCGTCTCCTCGACGACCCCGCCCAGGCGGCGGGGAACCTGCGGGCCTACATCGCCGGGTTCAGCTCCGGGGCCCGGGAGGTGCTCGACAAGTTCGACTTCGACACCCAGATCACCCGCCTCGCCCGCGCCGATCTGCTCTATATGGTCGTCTCACGCTTCACCGAGGTGGACCTGCACCCCGAGCGGGTCTCCAACCTCGAGATGGGCTACCTCTACGAGGAGCTCGTCCGGCGATTCTCCGAGCTGTCGAATGAGACCGCCGGCGAGCACTTCACCCCCCGCGAGGTGATCCGCCTCATGGTGAACCTGCTGTTCGCCACCGACGACGACGTCTTGACCGACGCAGGCGTCATCAAGACCCTCTACGACCCGGCCTGCGGGACCGGCGGGATGCTGTCGGTGGCAGAAGACCACCTACGCATCCTCAACCCGAGCGCCCGCCTCGAGGTGTTCGGCCAGGAGCTCAACGACGAGACCTACGCCATCTGCCGCTCCGACATGATGCTGAAGGGCCAGGACGCCAGCCACATCGTGGCGGGGAACTCCTTCAGCGACGACGGCCACAAGGCGGGGCGCTTCGACTACATGCTCGCCAATCCCCCCTTCGGGGTGGAGTGGAAGAAGGTCGAAGAGACCGTCCGCGCCGAGCACGAGACCCGTGGCTTCGCCGGGCGTTTCGGCGCCGGGCTGCCCCGGATCAACGACGGCAGCTTCTTGTTCCTCCAGCACATGCTGTCCAAGATGAAGCCTCCCGAAGAGGGCGGCAGCCGCCTCGCCATCGTCTTCAACGGCTCGCCGCTGTTCTCCGGGGCCGCCGGGTCCGGTGAGTCGGAGATCCGTCGCTGGATCATCGAGAACGACTGGCTCGAAGCCGTCGTGGCCCTCCCCGACCAGCTCTTCTACAACACCGGCATCTCCACCTACTTCTGGGTGCTCACCAACCGCAAGCGCCCCGAACGCCGAGGCAAGGTGCAGCTCATCGATGCCCGCGAGCAGTGGGTGAAGATGCGCAGGTCCCTCGGAGACAAGCGAAAAGAGATCTCGGCCGACCAGATCGCCGAGATCACCCGCCTCTACGCCGACTTCGCCGAAGGCGAGAAGGTCAAGATCCTCCCCAACGAGTCCTTCGGTTTCCAGCGCATCACCGTCGAGCGACCCCTCCGGCTTCGCTTCGAGGTCACCGGCGAGACCGCCGTGCACCTCGCCGCCACCAAACAGTGGGCCAAGCTCACCCCCGACCAGCAGCACGACCTCACCGCCAGGCTCTCCGGGCTGGTCGGCGTCTCGACCACCGAACGCTCCGTCATGGCGACCAAGCTCGGAGCACTTCCCAAGGCAGTCGAGAAGCAGACCTGGGATGCCCTCGCCACGAGCGACTCTGAAGCACCGGTCATCACCAACCGCAAAGGTGAGCCCGAAGCCGACGCCGACCTGCGCGACAACGAGAACGTCCCGCAGCCGCCTATCCCGGTCACCTGGGCAGCGGATCCCACCGCGCGACTGGCGAGCGTCGAGTACCGAAGCGCCGTCGAGGACTACATCGCCGAAGAGGTGCTGCCTTTCGTCCCCGACGCATGGGTGGATCACATCAAGACGAAGATCGGCTACGAGATCCCCCTCACCCGCCACTTCTACAAGTACGTCCCACCGCGGCCCCTCGCCGAGATCGACGCCGAGATCAAAGACCTCGAAGAAGAGATCCAGGAACTACTGCGCGAGGTGACCGAGTGAGCATTCGGCTCAAAGTGGCTGCGGACCTGATGACGTCCTGTGTCAGCTCGGAGGTCCGTCCGTTCGTCGCGTTGGAGCATCTCGAGAGCGGGACGGGTCGACTCGTCGCAGACTTTGAGCTACCGGAGCGCCCGACTCCAGAGTCGGGCGCTGCGTCTGTCGATCCCGGCGATGTGCTCTTCGGCAAACTTCGGCCGTATCTAGCGAAAACGTGGCTTGCCGATCGTCCCGTGTTCGCCTCGACGGAGCTCCTGTGCCTTCGCCCGCGTGCTCAGGTTGATGGCCGGTGGCTGGCTTACCTTGTAACCAGCAATCCCGTTGTGGAATGGGCAGTAGCAACCTCTGACGGTACGAAAATGCCGCGGACGAGCTGGGAGAAGCTCGCCGAGTATCGGATACAGATTCCGCCGATCGGTGACCAGCGGGCCATCGCCGACTACCTCGACCGGGAGACCGCCCGCATCGACGCGCTCATCGAGAAGAAGCGACAGATGATCGAGTTGGTCGAAATGCGCTTCTGGACTGCACTGGTCGACGCCATTCTCCAGCTCGACGCTCCTCTGACTCCGATCAGACGGGTGCTGACGTTCCTCACCGATGGCCCCTTCGGGAGCGCCTTCACCAGCCAGGACTACTCCGAGGGTGGAGCCGCAGTTGTGCGATTGGGAAACCTCGGCTTCGCAGAGTACAAACCGTTCGAACAGGCTTTCATACCTCAAAGCCTTTACTGGTCCTTCCAGCGTCACCGGGTCCTGCCGGGAGATCTGCTGATTGCCGGGTTGGGCGATCCCTCCAACCACCCCGGCCGAGCATGCGTCGCGCCGGACCTGGGGCCAGCGATAGTCAAGGGCAAATGCTTCTGTGCCCGGGTTGATGTCAGAAGAGCGAGTACCGATTACCTCGCACTATTGCTCTCGTCTCCTTACGGCGCACAGGCCGTCGGAGCTTCCGGTCGTGGCTCTACGAGAACGATGATCAACCTTGAGATCATCAAGGAGACGCCCCTTCCTCTACCTGCGGTCAGCGACCAGGAGCGGATTGTCCAGGCCGCCAACCGCCATCGGAGGCGCACGAGGTCCTTGGTGGTAGTTCTCACCGACCAGATCTCCAGGCTTGGGGAGCATCGTCAGGCGTTGATCACCGCTGCCGTGACCGGCGAGCTGGAGGTGCCGGAGGTGCCGGGGGTGCCGGCGTGAAGATCAACGAACGGGGCTTCGAGGATGCTATCGAGGCCGCGCTGCTGTCCGGCGGCTACCTCAAGTCGGTCCCATCTCACTTCGATCCTCTGCTGGGGCTCGACACGGCGGAGCTGTTCGCGTTCATCGGCGCGACGCAGATCAGCGAGTGGGAGTGGTTGCTCGGTCGCTACGGCAACGACCCCGACGCCGCCCAGCGGGGCTTCGCCAAGCGCCTCGCCGCGGAGCTCGACTCCCGGGGCACGGTGGAGGTGCTCCGCCAGGGGGTGGTGGACCTCGGGGTGATGATCCGCCTGGCGTTCTTCCGGCCGGCCCACGGCCTCACTCCCGAGCTGCAGGAGTTGTATGCGGCGAACCGGGTGAGCGTGACGCGCCAGCTTGCCTATGAGCCGGGCTCGACCAAGACGCTCGACCTGGTGCTGTTGGTGAACGGCATCCCGACGGCCACCGCCGAGCTGAAGAACCCGCTCACGAACCAGGACGTTGAGCACGCCATCGGTCAGTACCGCCGCGACCGGGACCCGGCCAACGTCACCCTGGCCCGCCGAGCGCTCGTCCATTTCGCTGTCGACCCTGATCGGGTGGCGATAACGACGAAGCTGGCCGGTCCGGCCACCCAGTTCCTGCCGTTCAACCTCGGCCACGACGGTGGTGCCGGCAACCCCCCGAGTCTGATCGGGCACCGCACCTCGTACCTGTGGGAGCGGGTGTGGGCACGTGACGCCTGGATGGACCTCCTCGCCCGCTTCATCCATGTCGAGCGGCCGACACAGGGGAGCCCGGCTGCCCGTCGTGCGGCCGAGCGCGTCGTCTTCCCGCGCTTTCACCAGTGGGACGCCGTGCTGGCCCTCGAAGCCCACGCCCGGGAGCGCGGGGCCGGGCACAGCTACCTGGTGGAGCACTCGGCAGGCTCGGGGAAGTCGAACACGATCGCCTGGATCGCGCACCGGCTCTCCTCACTCCACGACGCCACAGACCGCAAGGTCTTCGACAAGGTGGTCGTGATCACCGACCGGGTGGTCCTCGACCGCCAGCTCCAAGACACGATCTACCAGTTCGAGCACACCCGGGGCGTGGTGGTGAAGATCGACAAGGACTCGACCCAGCTCGCAGACGCCCTGGCCGGCGAGCAGGCTCGGATCATCGTGACCACGCTCCAGAAGTTCCCGTTCGTCTTGGACAAGATCGCCGGGCTCCCGGCACGGCGGTACGCGGTGATCGTCGACGAGGCGCACTCCTCTCAGACCGGCGAGGCAGCCAAGGACCTGCGCCTCGCCCTTGGCGGGACCGAGGAGACCGAGCTCACCGCCGCAGAGGCCGAAGACGCCGGCTTCATCGCCAAAGCGATCGACCCCGTCGAAGAGGCGCTGGCGAAGGCGGTCGGCGCCCGGGGCCGCCAGGAGAACCTGTCGTTCTTCGCCTTCACCGCCACGCCAAAGGCCCGGACCCTGGAGATGTTCGGCACCCTCGACCCCTCGACGGGCAAGTACCAGCCGTTCCATCTGTACTCGATGCGTCAGGCGATCGAGGAAGGCTTCATCCTGGACGTCCTGGCCAACTACGTCACCTACCAGACCTACTGGCGGATCGAGAAGGCCGTCGCCGAAGACCCCACCTACGAGGCGCCCAAGGCGAGGCGGGCCATCGCCCGGTTCGTGTCGCTCCACCCCTCGAACCTGGCCCAGAAGGCCGAGATCATCGTCGAGCACTTCCGGACCCACACCGCCGCCAAGATCGCCGGCCAGGCCAAGGCCATGGTGGTCACCTCCTCACGGCTCCACGCCGTGCGCTACAAGCAGGCCATCGACGCCTACATCACCAAGAAGAGCTACGCCGGCCTGGCTGCCCTGGTGGCGTTCTCGGGACGGGTGATCGACGAGCACGACCTCAGCTACTCAGAAGCCGCCATGAACGGACTCCCCGAGTCCCAGACCGCCGAGCGCTTCGCCACGAGCGACTACCAGGTGCTGATCGTGGCCGAGAAGTTCCAGACTGGCTTCGACCAGCCGCTCCTCCACACCATGTACGTGGACAAAGTGCTCACCGGGCTCAACGCGGTGCAGACCCTCTCCCGGCTGAACCGGATCCACCCCAACAAGGCCGACACCTTCGTCCTCGACTTCCGAAACGAGACCGAGGAGATCGTGAAGGCCTTCGAGCCCTACTACGGCCGGACGGTCGCTCCACCCACTGATCCCAACCTGCTCTTCGATACCCGGCGACGCCTCGACGACTTCGACGTGCTCCGTCCCGACGAGATCGAGGCCGCAGTCGCCCTGCTGCTGGCCGGCGACACGAAGAGCCACGGGAAGGTCTACGCCGCGCTCGATCCGGCCGTGGAGCGCTTCGGAGCGCTCGCCGAGGAGGAGTGCCTGGCTTTCAAGGACGCGCTCGACAAGTTCGTCCGCACCTACTCGTTCCTGTCCCAGGTGGTCACCTTCGGCGACTCCAAGCTGGAGCGGGACTACACGTACTGCCGGGCGCTGGCCTCCCGACTCCGGGACGCGGCCAGCGTCGAACGGCTCGATCTCGGCACCGAGGTCGAGCTCACCCACCTCAAGACCGAGATGACCTTCGAGGGCTCGCTCTCTTTGGATGCCGACGACGGAGAGGTCAAGACCATCTTCGGAGAGGGTCGGGGCCCCCAGAGCGATCCGCAGCTGGAGCGCCTGTCCGAGATCGTCGACGAGCTCAACGAGCGCTTCGGGCTCAACCTCGACGAGCGCGACCAGCTGCTGTTCGACCAGTTCGAAGAGACCTGGGCCGCCGATCCCGACGTCGTCGACCAGGCGCGCAGCAACACGCTGGAGAACTTCCGCCTGGTCTTCGACCACCGCTTCCTCGACACCGTCGTCTCCCGCATGGACGAGAACGAGGCGATCTTCAAGCGGATCCTCGACGACGAGGAGTTCCGTCAGGTGCTGATGGACCTCTACGCCGGTCGGGTGTACCGGAAAGCCCGACGTCTCCCGGAAAAGCAATGACCGAGTCAAGAAAGTCCGTTCTTCGCCGGCTGCCTGCGCCCGAGCAGAGGGAGACGACAGCCGATCCGCCTACGAAGGGGCCGTTACAGCCCGGAGGTACGTTGCCCACATGACCCAGGTCCGGCTGCAGATACATGGGGAGCGCGGCTCGATCACCGTGGACACGCTGATCACGGCGCTTCAGCGCACGTTAGGTGTGTTGCGAGAAGTCGACCGCACGTCCCGTCAGGGAGAAGGACCTCGTGGGCGCTGGCGAGTGG
>JAJZJY010000184.1 GCA_021809885.1 Actinomycetes bacterium | reverse complement strand
TGGCAGCCCTCCCGGCGCCGCCGCCCCTGGCGCCCTTCCCGGGCGACCCCGCCCGGCCGTGGACGCCGGCGGGGCGACGGGTGGGCGGGACGGCGGCGGTCTTCGAGACGACTGTCGTACCGCCGGGCGGGACGGAGCCGGCCGGGGTCGCCTGGATGGACACCCGGCTGCTGTCCGCCCGGCTGTACTCGGGGTCGGTGAGCCCAGGTGGCGGTCCATACCGGTACACGGCCCCCATCGAGCCTGCCCAGGCGTCGACCTTGGTCGCCGCCTTCAACGGCGGGTTCAAGATGCCGGACGCTCACGGCGGCTACTACACCGAGGGCCGGGTGATCGTTCCCCTGCGCCCCGGGGCCGCCTCCCTCGTGATCTACCGCAGCGGTGGTGTCGACGTCGGGGCATGGGGTCGGAATGTGTCCATGACCGGCGCTGTGGTCGGGGTGCGCCAGAACCTGGTGCTGCTCGTCGACGGCGGGCGCCCGACCGCCGCCGCCCGGAGCGCCGGCTGGCAGGCGTGGGGCAACACGTGCGGCGTCGCGTCGTGCGCTGCCTCCGTTCCCGGTGTCGACCATCAGTGGAGGTCCGGCGTCGGGATCACCCCCGGCGGGGCGCTGGTCTTCGCATACGGCCCCGCCCTCGATCCGATGCAGCTGGCCGAGATCCTGGTCCGGTGCGGGGCGGTCAGGGCCATGGAGCTCGACATCAACCCCTACTGGCCGGTGTTCGCCACCTACCGCCCGGCGGGCGCCAGCGGGCTGGCCGATCCTGCCAACGGGCACAAGCTCCTCGCCGGGGGCATCCAGGGGCCTGCGACCTTCTTCGATCCGGCCTGGGCCCGGGACTTCATCACCATGTCGGCGCGACCGGCCACGGCGCTTGCCTCGGGCACCGCCGGCGTCGGGGCCGGGTGAGGTCCCGGGACGTGGGCGGCCTTACCGGAGTCCCAGGAGGACCGGTATGCCTGCTGCTACTGCTGCCACCGAGCGGCAGGCGAGCGGGGAGGCGGCGTGCGGCGCCAGGCTCTGGCATCCTGGGCGCCGTGGCCTTGGACGACGCCTCCACCCTGATCGGCTTCGACTCGTTGCTCGACGACGAGGAGCGGATGATCCAGCAGACAGTCCGCAGCTTCGTGGACAAGCGTGTGCGTCCCAACATCGGCCACTGGTTCGAGGAGAGCATCGCCCCCATGGAGCTGGCCGCCGAGCTCGGCGCCCTCGGCCTCTTCGGGATGCACCTCACCGGCTACGGCTGCGCTGGTACCAGCGCCGTGGGCTACGGGCTGGCGTGCCTGGAGCTCGAGGCCGGCGACAGCGGGCTGCGCAGCTTCGTGTCGGTGCAGGGCTCTCTGTCGATGTTCTCGATCTGGCGGTGGGGGAGCGAGGAGCAGAAGCGGGAGTGGTTGCCGCGCCTGGCCGCCGGCGAGGCCGTCGGCTGCTTCGGCCTGACCGAGCCGGACTTCGGCTCCAACCCGGCTGGCATGCGGACCACGGCCCGCCGCGACGGGGACGACTGGGTGCTGGACGGGACCAAGATGTGGATCACCAACGGCAGCCTCGCCGACGTCGCCACCGTCTGGGCCCGCACCGATGACGGGATCCGGGGCTTCCTGGTTCCCAGGGCGACGCCGGGGTTCACAGCGTCGGACGTCCACCACAAGCTGTCCTTGCGGGCGTCGGCCACCTCGGAGCTGTCCCTGCAGGGCGTCCGCCTGCCGGCCTCCGCCATGCTCCCCGAGGCGCGCGGGCTGTCCGGACCACTGTCGTGCCTCAACGAGGCCCGCTTCGGGATCGTGTGGGGGGCGATGGGCGCGGCGCGGGACTGCATCAACACGGCTCTGCGCTACGCGGTCGAGCGGGTCCAGTTCGACAAGCCTGTCGCCGCCTTCCAGCTGACCCAGGCCAAGCTGGCGGACGCCACCGTGGAGCTGTCCAAGGGCCTACTCCTCGCCATGCACCTCGGACGCATGAAGGACCGCGGCACCCTCCGCCCCGAGCAGGTCAGTATAGGCAAGCTCAACAACGTCCGGGAGGCGATCGCCATCGCCAGGACCTGCCGGACGATCCTCGGCGCCGCCGGCATCACGACGGAGTACTCGGTGCTGCGCCACGCCAACAACCTCGAGTCTGTCCTCACCTACGAGGGCACGAGCGAGGTTCACCAGCTGGCCATCGGGCAGGCCCTGACGGGGCTGTCGGCCTACCGCTGACCATGGTCGCAGGCGGGAAGGCGCTGCGCTTCGTCCGCGCCGGCCCCGGGACCGGCTCCCACACCAATCCTTTCACCAACCCCGACATGGCGCCGCCTACACCGGGCGGGCCAGGTAGGAGCGCAGCTTGACCGGGCAACGGCCCCCGCTTCCCCCCTTCACCGCCGAGACCGCCCGCCACAAGGTCCGGGCCGCGGAGGCGGCGTGGAACACCCGGGACCCGGAGCGGGTCGCGTCCGCCTACACCGTCGATTCGGTGTGGCGCAACCGGGACCACTTCCTCCGCGGGCGGGACGAGATCGTCGCCTTCCTGCGCCAGAAGTGGGAGCGGGAGCTCGACTATGCCCTCCGCAAGGACCTGTGGGCATGGGGGGAGGATCGGATCGCGGTGCGGTTCCAGTACGAGAGCCGGGACCGGGACGGCCAGTGGTGGCGGAGCTACGGCAACGAGATGTGGGAGTTCGACGGCAACGGCCTGATGCGCCGCCGTGAAGCAAGCATCAACGACGTCGCCATCCGGCCCGACGAGCGCCGCATCCTCGGGCCCCGGCCGGAGGGCGACGAGGAGGCCCCTCCGCTGCGCTGAGCCCGGTTGCGCTGAGCCCGGTCCGTGCCGTCGGCGATACTTCGCCATGGCCCCCACCCCGCCAGCCCCCCCAGGCAACCTCGGCGATCTCGGCGATCTCGGCGGGATCCTGCCGGTCACCTCCGATCTCGACGCCGCCGGCCGGCTCCGCGTCGGCGGGTGCGTGCTCTCCGAGCTGGCGGAGGAGCACGGCTCCCCGGCGTACGTGATCGACGAGGCCGGGCTGCGGGCTCAGGCCCGCCGCTTCCGGGACGGGCTGGCCGAGCGCTGGCCGGCCTCCCGTGTCGTGTTCGCCTCCAAGGCCTTCCCGAGCACGGCGATGTACGCGCTGATGGGGCAGGAGGGCATCGGAGCGGATGTGGCCGGGCCGGGGGAGCTCGCCATGGCGCTGGCCGCCGGCATGGACCCGGGCGGCCTGGTGGTCCACGGCAACGCCAAGACCGACGCCGAGTTGCGCGCCGCCGTGGATGCCGGCGCCGGCCTGGTCGTCATCGACAACGCCGACGACATCGACCGTCTCGAGCGCATCGCCACCGCCGGGCAGGCGGTGCTCCTGCGGGTGCTGCCCGACGTGCGCCCTGACACCTACGAGGCGGTGAGCACCGGCCAGAAGGGATCCAAGTTCGGCATGGCGGTGGAGGAGGCGGCCGGGGCCATAGGGCGCCTGCGGGCGAGCGACCGCCTGCGTCTGGAGGGCCTGCACGTCCATCTCGGCTCTCAGATCTTCGATCCGGCCCCATGGGAGGCGGCCGTCGCACGCATAGCCGCCCTCGGGGAGTTCCCCGTCTACGACCTCGGCGGCGGCCTCGGTGTGAGGTACACCTACGCCGAGCATCCCCCGACCGTCGAGGCGTGGCTCGACGCCCTCGCCGGTGCCGCCCGCCGGCACCTGCCGGCGACTTCGACCCTGCTGATCGAGCCCGGCCGGAGCATGGTGGCGCGGGCGGGCGTCACCGTCTACCGGGTAGTGACGGTCAAGCGCGGCGAGCCCACGTTCGTCGCTGTCGACGGCGGCATGGGGGACAACCTGGAGGTGTCGCTGTACGGCCAGCGGTTCGAAGCGGTGATGGCAGACCGCCCGACGGCGGCGGGCAAGCCGGTGGAGCTCGTCGGACGGCACTGTGAGTCAGGTGACAAGCTGGTGAGCGCTGCGCCCCTCGCCGATCCGCGGCCGGGCGATGTCGTCGCCGTGGCGGCCACCGGCGCCTACTGCTTCACCATGGCCAACAACTACAACGGGGCGCTGCGACCGCCGGTGCTGTTCTGCCGGGACGGCCGGGCCACCGTCGTCGTGCGGCGAGAGACGCTGCAGGACCTGATGCGGCGGGACACCTGGTCGGCTTCCTGATCTTCGGCGGTCCCCGGGAGAGGTTTCCTACCCGCGGGGGGTGGGCACAACCAGACCAGCCCAACCCGGGATGGCAGGCCTGGGGTGGGCGCAGCGGTCCCACCCCGCCGACCGTCGGAGACTTCGGCGCGGCCAACTCGAGGAGGAGACACCGTGGGTATCGGAACGAGCATCGTGTTGATAGCCGTCGGGGCGGTGCTGGACTTCGCCGTGACGGTGCAGACCAACGGGTTCAACATCCACACCATCGGCCTCATACTGATGATCGTCGGGGCGATCGGCCTCGTCCTCTCGCTCATCTTCTGGAGCTCGTGGGGAGGCTTCGGAGGCGGCAGCTACCGCCGGCAGCGCCGGGTCGTGCACGACGGTCCCGACACCTACGTCGACGAGCGCGGCAAGTACTGACCGCGATGAGCCCAACCGCGCCCTCAGCCGGTCTGGGGGTGCGTCGGTGTCACGCCGCCCGGCAGCAGGATGTCGAAGCCGTCGGGCGTGTTGAGCTCGCCGGGAACGGTCCCGGCGACGCCAGTCAGGCCGTACTGCCAGACGATGCAGTTGGTGCGCGGGTCGATGACCACCACCCGGTCGCGGTAGTCGTCGTTGACCATGATGAGCCCGTTGGGGAGCCGCTCGGCGAGGGACGGCCGCTCGAGCATGCCGTCGCCGGAGGTGGCGTCGTAGCGCCAGAGGATCGTCCCCTGCCTGTCGAACTCGAGGATGCGGCCCTCGGCCGGCGGGTTGTAGTCCGTCATGAGGTACAGGTTGGGTCCGAGCTGCTGGGGATCGGACGGGTAGTTGACGGTCTTCATCTGCACCGACCAGACGAGCTTCCCGGCCGGCGTGTACTCGTCGATCCACGAGCCGTGGATCTCCGACACGAGCACGTTGCCGTCGGGGAGGGGGGTGTCGCCGTTGGGGTACGCGATGGAGACGCCCGGCACATGGGCGTCGACGCCGTTGCCGATCTGACCGACGATCTTGTTGGTCGCCGGGTCGATGAAGAGGATGCGGTTGTTGGAGGCGTCGGCGACGGTGACGATGCCCGACTTCATGAGGTAGGCGTCGTCGGGTTGGAACAGGTAGCCGGGCAGATTGCCCGGCACCTTCGGGTGGCCGTACTGCCATAGCAGCTTCCCGGAGGGGTAGCCGATCTCGACGAGGGTGTTGTTGTTCTCCTGGTTGGAGATGATCCCCGTGCCGTGGCGGATGAAGAAGGCGTCGTCGGGGAAGAAGAAGCCGCCCGGCGGGGGCGGCATCCCGGGGCCCGGGTAGATCCAGGTGCGGTGGCGGGCCGGGTCGATGGCGATGAGCCGGTTGTTGCCGCGGTCGGCGATGAGGAGCGTCCCCCGGAAGGGGGAACCGGCGGCGGCCGGCCCGGACGGCCCGCCGTATGGGCTGACGCGCAGGCTGATGACGGTGGTCAGCTCGCCGGACGGCATCCCGGCGGCGTCCGGCCCCGGCTGGGCGGCGACCTCACCGCCGATGATCCACCCCACCGTCGCGGGGCCAGCGCCGGTCGCCGTGTACGCCCCAAACGCCTCCGCCTGCGGCAGGAGCCCTGCGTGCAGGACCTTGCCCGCCTTGGGCACGTAGGTGTCGATCGCTGTCAGCGTCGGCCCGTTGGGTACCTGGCCACCAGCGACGTAGAGGTGGTGGTCGATTACGAACGCCGCCGCGCCGTAGCGGGGCCGGGGGAGGCGGCCGACGACCGACGCCGTGCCCGCCGCCGGGTCGACCATCTGGATGTCGGCGGTGGCGACCGTCGCCGACGGTGACGCCGTCTCCCCCCCGAACACGTAGAGCCTCGAGCCCAACGCCGCCACCGCCGCGTAGCGCACCGGGACGGGCAGGTGGGCGACTGTCCGGAAGTGCACCCCGTCGGTCGTGGCGAGCACGTCGGGGAGGTAGCTGCTGCCGTCGTAGCCGCCGAGGACGTAGGTGGTGGCCCCGATGGAGGCGGCGGCAAGATCGGAGCGGGGCTGGGGCAGGCTGCCGCTGACGGTCCCCGCCGCGCCGGGCGCCGGGGAGATGGACTGGACGGTGGCGACGGTCGTGGGTGAGCCGCCCCCGAACACGACGGTGCGCCCGGCGATGACGGCGGCGGCGGCGTCGTGCACGCCGGCGGCGAGGGTGCCGTCGGGTGTCACGGCGCCGGTGGTGGGGTCGATGCGTGCGACCAGAGCGCTGGAGGTCCCACCGCTGGTGAGGCCGCCGAGGACGGTGAGCGTGCCGCCGGTCGCCACGACCGACGCGCGCGAGACGGGTTGGGGCAGGGGCCAGGACTCGACGCCGGCTTCGATCGACGGGGGGTTGGCGCCGGGAGCGGCGGCAGCGGCCGCGGTGCGGGTGTGGGCAGCGGCCGGTTGGGTGGGGTGGCCGCCGGAGAACAGCGCCCGGGCGACGAGCACCACGGCGGCGAGCACGACGAGGGTGGTGACGGCGATGGTGCGCCGGAGGCGGCGAAGGCGGCGGCGGCGGGCCCGCTCCCGGGCGGCGGAGCGGCTGTAGGGCATCATCATGGAAGTCTGGCAGGGGCGGGGTCCGCCCAGGCGAACCCGCCGGTGGCGTGCTCGGTGCCCTCTGCGGTGACGAACCAGCCTTCGTAGCCGTCGATCTGGCGCAGGATGCGAAGAAAGTCCTCCCCGCCAACGGCCAGAGCTGTGGCGAAGGCGTCGGCCGCCTCGAGGCTCGGGCCGGTGACCGACGCGGCGACGGAGCGGGGAATACCCCCTCCGGGCCGCCAGAGGTGCTGGCCGCGCTCGTAGCTGCCGGAGCTGGCGACTGCGGCACCGGGGGGGAGGGTGACGACACCGGCGAGGGACTCTCGCCGCCAGGGGTGGCGGATGCCGACGTGCCACGGCTCGTCGCTGGTGGGGTCCGGCCGGCCGAGGGTGGCGACGTCGCCGCCGGCGTTGACGAGCGCGGCGTCGACCCCGCCAGCGGCCAGGATGGCCACCGCCTCCTCGGCCGCCCAGCCCTTCACCATGCCTGTCGGGTCCACCCCGTCCCGGGCGAGCCACGGGTCGAACCATCCCCCCGAGCGCTCGCGCAGCTCACGGCACCGCTCGAGGACGGCGGAGATCTCGGGCTCGTCCGCCTCGCCGATCTCGCCGCGGCGTAGACGGCTCATCGGGCTGTCGGCGATCCAGGTGCTGAAGCGCCTGTCGATGTCGTGGAGGCGGGCGCAGGCAGCGCCGAGCGCCTCCTCCGCTGCCCGCTCTCCCGCCGGGCCGGCGCGCCATGCGAATGACACCACCGTTCCCATCACCGGTTGAGCGTGGCGGCGGAGGGGCGCCGCCGTCACGCGTGCAGGTGGTCCAGGGCGGACTGGACTGAGTCCAGGTAGGCCATGCTCGTGTAGGTGGCCCCGGCGATCGTCTGCACCTTGGAGCTCTGCGCGGCAAGCACCTCGTGGCGCAGCATCGGGATCACGTACTGAGCGATCTGTTGGGAGTACGAGTCGGCGGTGAGCAGGGTCGGGACACTGACGTCGGTGATCTTCTTGCCGCTCACGGTGACCAGCGCACCGAGCTCGCCGTAGCCGTACTGGACCACCTTGCCCTTGGATGCGCTGCCGGGTCCCGCCGCCGGGGCGGGCGCCGCCGGGCCGGCCGCCGCG
>JAJZJY010000183.1 GCA_021809885.1 Actinomycetes bacterium | reverse complement strand
ATGAACGGGCTCACGCGGAACTTCACGATCGCCACAGCGTTGATGACGCCACCGAGCAACGCCGCGCCGATCGCCCCCAGGGCCGCAAGCCAGATCCAGTGCGACTGCGACAGGGTGGGGTACACGACAGCGGCGAACGCATAGCTGCTTCCCACGGACAGGTCGAACCCAGCCGTGATGATGACGAACGTCATCCCGACGGCGATGATCCCTTCCGGCGCGTTCTGCGTCAGGATCGCGGAGATGTTCGCGCCGGTCAGGAAGTTCGAATAGGTGACCTGCGAGACGATGACGACCGCCACGAGGACGAGGACGATGCCCGGCCGGCGGCTGTGGATGGTGTTCCAGATGCGCACGGGGACCCGGCGCGGTTGCGCTGCGACGATCGCGCCTCGAGAGCGGAGTCCTTCCGCTTCTCCGCTCATGACCTCCGCTTGTTTGCTTACGATTGGAGCCATTTCTCCCCCCCACGGGTTCTCGTGGGCTATTTCGCGAAGTGGCCGACGCCTCGTCTGTGCGTCAGCTGGTCGTCACTCGGAACCGGAGCCCGAGGGAGCTGGACTTGTCCCGGACTGGCCGAATGCGAGGTGTACCAGGTCACGGATATTCCAGGACGGATCGCCTCGGTCCACGACGGTGGCGAGCTGGCCGCGGACGAGCACGGCAATCCGGTCGGCGACTTGAAGGAGATCTTCAAACTCCGACGATGCGACGATGACCGGTACACCGCTGTCCGCGAGGCCGCGTACCTTCGAGAGCACGTCGGCTTTTGCATTGACGTCTATGCCTCGCGTCGGCTCGTCGGCGAGCAGTACCTTGGCTTGCACGGCCCACTTGGCGAGGAGGACCTTCTGCTGGTTCCCGCCCGACAGGGACCCTACGGGGGCGTTCACCCGGTCGGTCAGTTCCTCCATGCCGAACTCCACGAGGAGATCTCGCGCGATGGCGTGGAGCTGCCTTGCCGACACGAAGTACCGGGCCTTTGCGTACGCGTTGGCACCGAGCCACAGGTTCTCCGCCACCGTCATGCCCAGCACCAGTCCGTGCTTCCGGTCCTCAGGGACCAGAGTGACACCGGCCCGGTGAGCGCCGCGGACCGATCGCGGCCACTTGACCGGGGAGCCGGACATCACGAGCTCGCCGGTCGACCCGGCCTCCAGACCCGCCAACGCTCGCAGAAGCGTGGTCCGACCGGCCCCCATGAGCCCAGCAAGTCCGAGGACCTCGCCGCGGTCCACAGAGATGTGGTCGATGCGGATCAGGCCCGGCACGATCACCCTGGCGGCCTGGAGCGCGGGCGCCGGCCTTCCGTCTCCGGGTTCGGGTGGGACCGGGCCCTCGGGGTGCGACCTGGTCGCTGGCGCGGTGAAGTCGGCGTAGGTCTTGCCTGCCATGGACTCCACGAGGGAGCGGCGGGTCCACCCCTGTGCGGTGGTGGTGGCGATGATCTGTCCGTCGCGCATGACCGTTACGTCATCGCTGTGGGCGAGGACCTCGTCAAGGTTGTGGCTCACGAAGGCGACGACCACCTGCTGCTCCTTCAACTGCGCGAGGAGCCGGAAGAGCCGCTGGCGGTCGTCCTCGCCGAGGCTCGCGGTCGGCTCGTCGAAGAGGACCACGTTCGCCCGCGCCTCGACCGCCCGCATGATCTCGACGAACTGCTGGACGGGAAGGGGCAGCGTGTCGACGCGCTGGCGCGAGTCGATCTCTAGCTCGAATTGTGCGCACTGCGCCTGGAAGCGCCGTTCCATCAACCTGTCGGCGCGCCAGCCCATACGGGCCACCGCCTGCCCGAGGAACACGTTGGCCACCGCGCTGAGATGCGGGATCAGGCTCAATTCCTGGTAGATGGTGGCGATACCCGCTTCGTGACTGTGCCGGGGGCTGCCCTGTCGGAGCGGCTGCCCGCCGAGGGTGACGACGCCAGCGTCGGGCTGGACTCTGCCGCTGATCATGCCGAGGACGGTCGACTTTCCCGCGCCATTCGCGCCGACGAGGGCATGCACCCGCCCTCTGGCGAACTCCAGCGAGGCCCGGTCCACCACGACCCGTCCGCTGTAGCGCTTCGTCAACTCGCAACAGGCGAGGGATCCTCGGCTTCGGCTCGGCACATCGTGGACTCGCGTCGAGAATGTCGATTTGCCACCCACATGTCAGTCCATTCATCCAAGGCACACGCCAGGCAGATGCTCTGCGGAGGAGTCTATCTGGCGTCTGACAGTTGTCAATATGGTTATAGTCAGGGTTCGGTCTCAGTTGGCGCGCGCATGCTCTTCCTGTCCCGGGTCCAGCGTGTCCGCCCCGGTCGCGCCCGGGGCGGACGGGGTTCCACGGGTCACGTTGCCAGCACCAGGTGGAGGTGCCGTGCACCAGTGCCTTCCGATCACGCCGTGACCACCCGGCTCGCGGCGATGAGCTGGCCGACCCGTCGCGGGTCGATCCCCCAGTCGGCAAGCGCCTGCCGCCCGTTCTCGCCAGGACGGCACGGATTTCCGGGAGCGCTGGCCGGAGAGCCGGAGAACCGGGGCGCGGGCGCTGGCTGGGTCACTCCCGCCACCTCCACGAACGTCCGACGATGGACATGGTGCGGGTACTGCGCCACGTCGTGCAACGACAAGACGGGTGCGATGCAGCAGTCCCGTCCTTGCGCACGACCGAGCCATTCGTCACGGGTCTGGCTCTTGAACACAGCGGCGAACCGCTGTTTCATCGCCGGCCAGCGCGACCGATCGAACCGGTCTTCGACGTCGTCGGCGGGCAGACCCATGACGTCCAGCATCTCTTTGTAGAAGTCGTCCTCCAGCGCGCCCACGGCGATCAGCTCTCCGTCGGCGCACTCGTAGACGTCGTAGAAGGGTGCGCCGCTGTCGAAGAGGTTCGTGCCCCGCTCTTCGCGCCACCTCCCGGCGGCCATCTCACCGTGCAGCATGGTGTTGAGGAGAGCGGCCCCGTCAACCATCGCGGCGTCGACCACTTGGCCTCTGCCGTTCGCCCTGCTCACGAGCAGTGCGCAGACGATGCCGAACGCCAGCAGCAGACCTCCGCCCCCGAAGTCTCCGACGAGGTTCAGCGGGGGGACGGGGAGGTCTCCCGCCCGACCGATCAGCCCCAGCACGCCGGCGGCGGCGACGTAGTCGATGTCGTGTCCCGCTCGCGCTGCCATCGGGCCTTCCTGGCCCCACCCCGTCATCCTGCCGAACACGAGCCGCTCGTTACGTTCCAGGCACGTCTCCGGGCCGAGACCCAGCCGCTCCATGACGCCCGGCCGATACCCCTCGATGAGGACGTCGGCGCGCTCAACGAGGTCGAGCACCAACTCCACACCTTCGGGGTGCTTCAGGTCGACCCCCACCGACCGCTTCCCCCGTTGGAGCAGGTCGTGCGCCGCGGCGTCCGGGCTGCTCGCCCCGACCGCCGCACATCGCTCGATCCTCAGCACGTCGGCGCCCAGGTCGGCGAGAACCATCCCCGCAAACGGACCCGGCCCGATCCCGGCCATTTCGATCACCGCAACGCCAGCCAGCGGACCGGCCATAGGACACCACCCCTTCGTGTTTCACTGGGCACCGGGCTCATGGCGCTGTGGCCCGGTGCGTGCCCGCGGCACGGCAGGGCCAAGCGGCCGCGCGGACCCGTCCGACCCGACGCCGGGCACCCGTTACGTTCCCCGGTCGTCACCCGACGGTCCGAGGCCCAACGCATGCTCCGCCGCCTGCGCTCCGGCGACCCTGCCCTGGACCGAGCCGGCCACCAGGCTGCTGCCGCTCGGGGCGTTGCCGAAGTACAGGCCGCCCACGACACCCCCGGCCGCGAACAGGCCGCGGATCGGCCGGGCCCGGAGGTCCAGCACTGCACCGGCGTTGTCGATGCGCAGGCCCCCGTACGTGAACGTGATGCCACACGTGACGGCGTAGGCTTCGAACGGCGGTTCGTCGATCGCCTGCGCCCAATTGCTCTTGACCACCGGGATGCCTCGTGCCGCGCGCCCGTCCTTGTCGGCCGGGTCGAACGGACGCGTCTGGTCGATCGACTGGTTGAAGCTGCGGATCGTGGCCAGCGCAGCTTCCTTGTCGATGTCGTCCAGCTTGCCCACCAGGTCGTTCACGTCGACCGCGGTCACCTTCGTGACCGTCCGGCTGCGGTACTCGCTACGCAGCAGGTACGAGACCTTCTGGTCGAACACCTGCCACGCCACCGCGTGGGGCTGGTTCAAGATCTCTCCGCCGTAGCGAGCGTACGTGTAGGTGCGGAAGTCCGCCCCCTCGTCGACGAACCGCGTCCCGGCCGCGTTGACCATGATCCCGAAGGGATAGCTGTGACGCGAGAATTCGCCGGCTGGCATCTCGTCCCCGAACTCGGGGGCGTTTCGATCCCATGCGGAGGCGTGGCAGCCGCTCCAGTGCCCCCAGGGAACCGCTCCCACGCGCAGTGCCATCCCGATCCCGTCCCCCTGGCTGAACCGCGAGCCGCGAACCCGGGCAAGGTCCCAGCCAGGGCCGAGGTACTGGGCGCGCCATGCTCGGTTGGCCTCGAAGCCCCCGGTGGCGATGACGATGCTCTTCGCATGCAGCCGCATCGCCCTCCACCGGCCGTCACGTACCACGACGCCGGTCACCGTCCCGTCTTCTTCGATAAGGTCCGCGGCTCGCATGTCGTAGGCGATCTGTCCACCCGTCGAGCGAAGCGCGTCGCTCAGCGCGTCGACGAGCCCTTGCCCGCCGCCGACCACCTCGACCACGATCCCGCCCCAGAAGCGGTGCCTGCCCCCGACTTGCACGGCCTGGCGCCCGTAGGTCGGCGTGTAGCGCACGCCGGACCGGGCCATCCACAGCAACGTGGGCAGGCTGCTCCGGGCGAGCTGATCGGCCAGGTCGACGTCGAGCCGGTAGTCCGACAGGCGGCCGAGGTCGTCCATGTAGCTGCTCTCGGAGTATGCCCCGACGTCCATGCCGACCATCTCGTCATCGGACAGCTCCGGGACGAGCCGCTTGACGTCCTGCATACCTTCGTAGCTGACCCGCAAGGTTCCCGTCGCAAGAAGTGAATTCCCACCGCGGGCCTCGACGGGGGCGGCGTCGAGCACCAGGACGCGTGCGCCTCGCTGCCGCGCTGCGAGCGCCGCGCAGAGGCCGGCGTTTCCCCCGCCCACGACAATGACATCGGTGTAGGAGTCGTCGACGACGGTCTCGCCGGTGGGACGCGTGTCGAACGTGGAGGTTGGCGGCTGGGTCATCTGGCTCCAGATCTTCGTGTCCGACGGCCGGCGACAACGGTCTCCGGCGCGCCAGCGCCAGGAGATCCGCGTCGCGTGCACGCGCATCTCGGAGCACGAATGGCTTGTCGAGAAGCGTCGCACCGCGCAAGCGGCCAGGTGCGGTGCATCGGCTACGCGACCCGTACCGGGCGGTCAGCAGCGAGCGGCACGCCGGTGAGGGCACGGCGACGAAGGAGGGGGCAGGCGCGATATCGATCGTCGCCGTAGGTGTCGCGGAGGTTGTCGAGCAACCTGACGGTCTGCTCCGGGCCAATCTCGTCCCCCCACGCCAACGGCCCCCGCGGATAGTTCGTGGCGAGCTGCATCGCCGTGTCGATATCCTCGGCGTTCGCGATGCCGTGCCACAGGGCGTCGGCCGCCTGGTCGACGATCAACGCGACGATGCGGGCCACTACGAGGCCGGGCGTGTCGTCGACGCGGGTCGTCGCGATGCCCGCCGCCGCGAAGAGGCCGGCAACGTCATCGAGTAGCCCCGGGTCGGCGCCGTCGGACAGCGCCACGTCGATGCGAGTGACCGTGTGGGGGTCGAGGGCGTAGTCGACCGTCGCCACCGGACGGCCGAGGCGCGAGGCGGTTGCCGTTGCCAGCGCACCGTCCGTGGTCATGAGGACGGCGCCGTTCGGCAGCTCTACGAGCCCCTCTCCATGCGTCTCTTGGACCGGTATGCCGGTCCGTTCCAGGATGGACCGGAGCTGGCCGACGTCGCCTCGCACGGTGACGTGCGCCGGGCACCGCCCCGGTGCGAGCGTGGCGACGGTGCCGGTCGTTGCCTCCTCGGAGTAGGCGTAGAACCCGCGGCCCGACTTCCGGCCGAGCCATCCCGCCTGCACGATGTCCTGCTGCACCAGCGAGGGCCGGTACCGGGCGTCGTAGCCGTAGGCGCTCCACAGGGTGAGCGTCACGGCCTGGTTGACCTCTTGACCGATCAGGTCGGTCAGCTCGAAGGGCCCCATGCGGAAACCGCCACTCTCGCGGAGCAGCGCGTCGATCGTGACGGGGTCGGAGACCCGCTCCTCGTAGAGCCTGAACGCTTCGGTGTAGAAGGGCCGGGCGATCCTGTTGACGATGAACCCCGGCGTGGAGCTCACCACGACCGGCGTCTTCCCCCACTGAGCAGCCGTGCTGCGGGCTATCTGCGTGACCGTCGGGTCGGTTTCCAACCCGGAGACGACCTCGACCAGGCGCATCGCCGGCGCCGGGTTGAAGAAGTGCATACCCACCAGCCGGCGCCCGTGAACCATGGTGGCGGCGAGCTCGGTTATCGACAGGGACGACGTATTGGTCGCCAGTATGCACGAGGGGTCGACGATCCCCTCGAGCTCGGCGAGCAGCTGGCGCTTTGCCGTGACGTCCTCGGCGATGGCCTCGATGACCAGCCCGCAGTCCGGCACGTACCGCAGCTCAGCGAGACCGGTCAACGGCCTCAGGCGGCTCGCGGTCTCGGCCGCTTGTGCCGGGAGAAGCCGATCCTTGGCAACCTGGCGAGCCAACCGCTCACGGATGTTCGCGAGGGCGGTCGCGACGCGCTGGGCATCCTGGTCGACGATGTACGTCGTGTGGCCGGCGGCGGCGGCGATCTCCGCGATGCCGGCGCCCATGGTCCCGCAGCCGACGACGCAGACGCTCGTCGACGTGTCGAGCGAGGAACGGCGCCCCGTTTCGGACCACCCGACGTCGAAACCCACATCTGTATTGTATTACATTAGTGAGATTTGTCAACTATATGCGCATGACGAGCATCTGTGCTCGCCCCCGACGTCGCGACGGCGGGCCGACGCCGCGGCGTCGGGGCACCGGTCGGAGATGCCGTCTTCCGCGCGCCGGTCACGTCGGGCCACCCGTGCCTGGGGCTACGTCGCTCGTCGCCTGGGGTCTCGGAGCGCCAGCGGCGCCGGTACCGGCGGCGGCCAGACCGGCGAGGATCGCGTCGGTGTCCTGTCCCAAGATCGGCGGACCGAAGCGGGGCTCGGCCGGCGTGTCGGAGAACCGCCACGGCAGACGGACAACGGGCACCTCGCCCAGCAACTGGTGGGGCACTGTGACCACGAGCCCGGCGGCCTGCGCCTCGGGCGAGGAGAAGACCTCGTCCACGGTTCGCAGCGGACCGCAGGGCACGTCGGCGGTCGTCAAGGTGGCGAGGACGTCATCGCGCGTGCGGGTGGCCAGGACCTCCTCGATGCGTGCCGCCAGCTCGGCCCGGTTGGCCACCCGGTCGGCGTTCGTGGCGAAGGCCGGGTCGTCCACCCACTCCGGGTGCCCCAGAGCTGCGGCGATCCTGGCGAACTGGGCCTGGTTGCCCCCAGCGATGGCGACGGGTGCGTCCATGGTCCTGTACACCTCGTAGGGGGCGACCTGGGGGTGGGCATTGCCCATACGCCGGGGGAGGCGGTGCGACGCGAGGTACGCCTGGTTGGCGTTGACCAGGAGCGACACCTGGGACTCCCACAGCGACACCGAGACGTGCTGGCCGGTCCCGTGTGTTGCTGACGGTAGAACAGCGCAGCGAGGATGCCA
>JAJZJY010000182.1 GCA_021809885.1 Actinomycetes bacterium | reverse complement strand
GGCAGCCCGGCGGGGCGGGGTGGCGGCCGCTGCGGCAGCCCTGCGCGCCCCGGACCGTGAGCCGGTGGAGCGCCGGCACCTCGAGCTCGTCGAGCCCCGCCGCCGTGCCGGTGGTGGCCGGAAGCGAGCCCGCGTGTTGCTGGCGGGGCTTTCGGCGCTGGGAATCGTCACCGTGTTCGGGCTCGTCGCCTTGCATGTGGTCTCAGCCGAGAAGCAGTTCCAGATCGACCGCCTCGCCGCGCAGGAACAGCAGCTCCAGAACACGTACTCCGACCTGCGCCTGCAAGTCGACGTGCTGGACACGCCGCGGCGGGTCCTGTCGAAGGCGCAGCACCTGGGCATGGTCCAGCCCTCGTCGGTCACCTTCCTCCGCGTCCCTGGTGCCGCCCCCGCAGCGGGCGCGCCGTCGGGGCCGTCTGACTGGACGAAGATGAAGGCTGTGCTGGCAGGCAACCCGTGATCGGGTTCTCCCTGGTCACCTGGGCCGGTCACTGACGCCGTGCGGCTCGGTCGGCTGGTCGAGCGGGCACTCGCCGGGACCGGGCTCGTCGTCGAAGTGCTCGGCGACGCCGGCGTCGACATCGCCTCCGTCAGCATGGACTCGCGGCGGGTGTTGCCCGGCGCCATCTTCGCGTGCGTGCCCGGCGCCACCGCAGACGGCCACGCCTTCGCCACGGCAGCTGTGGGCGCCGGTGCGGTGGCGCTGCTGTGCCAGCAGCCAGTCGACATCGGGGTGCCTCAGGTCGTCGTGCGTTCGGTGCGTGCCGCGCTCGGCCCGGTCGCTGCCGCTGTGCAGGGGTGGCCGGCCGACGACCTGATCGTCGTCGGGGTCACGGGCACCAACGGCAAGACCACGACCTGCGTCCTGCTGGCTGCAGTGTTGGAGGCCCACGGCTGGCGGTCCGCGGCCATCGGGACGCTCAGCCAGGCACGGACGACCCCGGAGGCCCCCGATCTCCAGCAGCGCCTCGCCGAGTTGCGGCGGGACGGGCACCGTGCGGTAGCCATGGAGGTTTCCTCCCACGCCCTCGACCAGCACCGCGTCGGCGGCGTCCACTTCGCCGCTGGAGTCCTCACCAACGTGACGCAGGACCACCTCGACTACCACGGGACGATGGAGCGCTACTTCGAGGCCAAGGCCCGGCTCTTCGAGCCGGGCCGCTCCCGCCTCGCCGTCGTCAACCGCGACGACCCGTGGGGCCGCCGCCTCGCCGCCGGGCTCGAAGGCGGCCCCGTGCGGGTCGTCACCTACGGCATCGACGACGCCGCCGCCCTCGAGATCGCCGCCGGCGGCAGCAACTTCACCTGGCGGGGCCAACCGATGCGCGTCGCCCTCGGCGGCCGGTTCAACGTGGCCAACGCCCTGGCGGCCGCCACCTGCGCCGGCGAGCTGGGCGTGCCGGCGCCGGAGATCGCCGCCGGGCTGGCCGAGGTGCGGACGGTGCGGGGCCGCTTCGAGCGGGTCGACGCCGGGCAACCGTTCACCGTGCTCGTCGACTATGCCCACACGCCCGACGGGCTCCGCCAGGTGCTCGGCGCGGCGAGGGAATTGACGGGGGGGCGGGTGGTGGTGGTCTTCGGGGCCGGCGGTGATCGCGATCGCGAGAAGCGCCCGGAGATGGGGATGGTGGCCGCCGAGCTGGCGGACCTGGCGGTGGTGACATCCGACAACCCTCGGAGCGAGGATCCCGGAGCCATCATCGCCGAGGTGGTCAGCGGCGCCGGCGATGTCACCCGGGTCCGCATCATCCCCGACCGCGCCGAGGCCATCGAGACGGCCGTCTGGGTCGCCGGCCCCGGCGACGCCGTGGTCATAGCCGGCAAGGGCCACGAGCGCGGTCAGGACATGGGCGGCCAGGTCCGGCCGTTCGACGACGCCGAGGTTGCCCGCCACGCGTTGGAGCGGCTGCAGCTGCACCGGGCGCACTGGGGCCCGGGCTGCCCCGGATGATCGCGTTGCTGATCGGCGGCGCCGTCGGCCTGCTCGGCAGCCTGCTGGGCACCCCGGTGCTCATCTCGGCGCTGCGGCGGCGCAGCATCGGCCAGCACATCCGCGAGGACGGGCCCCAGGGCCACCACGAGAAGGCAGGCACTCCGACGATGGGGGGCATCGCGATCATCGGAGCGGGTGTGATCGGATACCTGGCCGCCCACGCCGAAGGCATCCAGATCTTCACGAGCCGGGGGCTGGTGGCCTGCGCCGCCATCTGCCTGTTCGGGCTCGTGGGCTTCGCCGACGACTGGCTCAAGGTGAGCCGGCGGCGCAGCCTCGGGCTCAGCGCCCGGACCAAGGCGGGGGCGTTGCTCGTCGTCTCGATCGGCTTCGCCGTGGTGGCGGTGCGGGTGCTGCACGTTTCGACGCGCCTGTCGTTCGTGCGGTTCGACTCGCCGGGCTGGCAGCTCGGCGCGGTCGGCTGGGTCGTCCTCGCCGCCCTCGCCCAGCTCGGTACGACCAACGCCGTGAACCTGACCGACGGTCTCGACGGCCTGGCGGCGGGGGCCACCGGGTTCTCGTTCGTGAGCTTCACGGTCATCGGGTTCTTCCAGCTCCGGCACTTCAGCGTCTACCACAACCCGTATCCCGCCTCCTTGGACGAGGCCGTCCTGGCGTCGGCGATGGTCGGTGCGTGCGCAGGCTTCCTCTGGTGGAACTGCGCGCCCGCCCGGATCTTCATGGGTGACACGGGAGCACTGGGACTCGGCGGTGGCATCGCCGTGCTGGCGCTGCTCGAGAACCTCGACCTGCTCCTGCCGGTCATCGGCGGGCTGTTCGTGCTCGAGACGCTGTCGGTGATCATCCAGGTCGGCAGCTTCCGGTTCTTCCACCGCCGCGTGTTCCGGATGGCGCCGATCCACCACCACTTCGAGCTGGTCGGTTGGCCCGAGACGACGGTGATCGTGCGCTTCTGGATCCTCGCCGCTGCGTTCACGACCCTGGCGGTAGGGGCGTTCTACGCCGACTACATCGCCCACCGGGGGGGCCTGTGACGACAGCCGGAAGGACGACAGCCGGAAGGACGACAGCCGGAAGGAGGAGGGACATGGTGCTGGCGGCTGATGCTCCGGCCGGAGGTCATCGCCGTCTGGCGGCGACGGTCGACCTGCGCACGCGGGGCGAGCAGCGCCGGCCTGCCGGGGCAAGGACCGGCGCCCGCAGCGACGCCCCGGTCCGCCTCAGGCCCCGCCCCCATGCCGGCCGGGGGACGTTCACGCTCCTGGTCCTGCTGCTGTTCGTGCTCAACCTCGTCGGCCTCGTCATGGTCCTGTCGGCCTCGTCGGTGGTGTCGATCCACCAGTACGGGTCACCGTGGCACTACTTCGAGCGGCAGGTCCTGTGGCTCTTGTTGGGGTGCATCGCCTTCTTCGTCGCCCTGCGCACGGACCGGCGGTGGTGGCGCCGCTTGGCCCGCCCGGCGATGGTCATCTCGGTCCTGCTGCTCTTCGCCGTCCTCGTGCCCCACGTCGGGCGCAGCGCCTCGGGAGCCTCCCGGTGGCTCGGGACGTCGTCGTTCCAGATCCAGCCGTCCGAGCTGGCGAAGCTGGCCTTGATCCTCTTCGCCGCCGACGTGCTCGACCGCCGGGCGGCCCGCGGCGAGCGCGGTGACTGGCGCTACCAGATGGGCCCGGTTCTGGCCGTGACCCTCCTGCTCGCCGCCCTCGTGCTGGCCCAGCCGGACATGGGCACGACCGTGGTGATCGTGCTGATCGCCCTGGCGATGCTGTGCACCGCTGGTATGCCCGGCCGGCCGCTGGCGGCGCTCCTGGCCTTCGGTGCGGTCGGCGGTGGGCTCATGGCAGTCGCCGCCCCCTACCGCTGGCGCCGGCTCACCGCCTTCCTGCACCCCTTCCGCAACGCCAGCAACACCGGCTTCCAGTCGGTGCAGGGCCTGCTCGCCCTCGGCGCCGGTCGCTTGACGGGCGACGGCATCGGGTCCAGCCTCGCGTCGTGGGGCTACCTGCCCAACGCTCCCACGGACTTCATCTTCGCCGTGATCGGCGAGGAGACCGGTCTGGTCGGCACGCTTCTCATGAGCGGCCTGTTCCTGGCGCTCGCTGTGGTGGGCGTCCGCATTGCCTGCGGCGCCCGCGACCGCTTCTCCGGCCTGATGGCCGCTGGCGTGACTGCCTGGCTGATAGGCCAGGCCGTCATCAACATAGGGGCGGTCGTGGGGCTCCTGCCGGTGACAGGGGTACCTCTGCCGTTCGTGTCGTTCGGGGGATCGTCCTTGGTCCTCACGCTCTTCGCTGCGGGCTTGCTCGGCAACATCGCGCGCCAGCCGTGAGCGGGACAGGGCGGCAGCGACCGTTCGCGGTCATCGCCGGCGGTGGGACGGGCGGTCACGTCACCCCCGCTCTCGCCATCGGCGGGGCCCTCGTTGCCGCCGGCCACCAGCGCGACAGCATCCTCTTCGTCGGCTCCCGGCGAGGGATGGAGCGTGACATGGTCCCGGCGGCCGGCTTCCCCGTCGAGCTGCTGCCCGGTCGTGGCCTCGTGCGCCGCGCCAGCCGGGACAACCTCGGCGCCGCAGCCGGGCTCGCCGTCGCCACCGCCCGGGCCGTGATCCTGCTCCGCCGGCGGCGGCCGGCGGTGCTCGTGTCCGTCGGTGGCTACGCTGCCGCTCCCGCCGCCGTGGCAGCGGTCCTCTGGCGGGTCCCGATCGTGCTTGCCGAGGCCAACGCCGTGCCGGGAGCGGTGCACAAGCTGCTCGCCCGGTTCGCCCGGGCCTCGGCCGTGTCGTTCCCGGACACGCCGCTGCCTCGGGCGGTGGTGACGGGAAACCCGATCCGGGAGCAGATGCAGCACGTGGACCGCAGCCCCCGGGGCCGCCAGGCAGCGCGTGAGGCGCTCGGCTACCCGGCCTCGGCCTTCCTCGTCGCCGCCGGGGGCGGCTCGCTCGGTGCGGGCAGGATCAACGAGGTGGTGCTCGGAGTCGTCGACGCCTGGCGGGAGCGCAGCGACGTGGCCATCCACCACATCGTCGGTGCACGCAACGCAGCGGACCTTGCCGGCCGCCGGCCGGAGCTGCCGGCTGGGATCGTCTACCGTCAGGTCCCCTTCGAGGAGCGGATGGACCTGGTGTATGCGGCGGCGGACGTCGCTGTGCACCGCTCGGGGGCGAGCACCGTCGCCGAGCTGGCGGCCGCCGGCCTCCCGTCGGTGCTCATCCCGCTTCCCCGGTCACCAGGAGACCACCAGACCCGCAACGCGAGGAGCATGGCGGCGGCAGGCGGAGCGGTGGTCGTCGCCGACGACGACCTCGACGCCGACCGGCTCGCCGCCGAGCTGGACGACCTGCGAGCCCACCCCGAGCGACTCTCCGCGATGGGCGACGGGGCGCGCACCCTTGCCGTCCCCGACGCCGCCCACCGCGTGGCCGCCCTGGTCGAGGAGCAGGCCCGGCGTGGCTGAACGTGTCCAAGGGGCGACCGAGGTGCAGCTGCGACCGCAGGACCTGCAGCGACCCCAGCGGATCCACATCGTCGGGGCCGGTGGAGCGGCGATGAGCGGCCTGGCGACCATCCTCGCCACCATGGGGCATGTCGTCACAGGCAGCGACCGCAGCGACTCCGCCGTCGTTGCGCGGTTGCGCCGGCAGGGGATCCCGGTGGTGGTGGGGCACGACCACCCCGACCTCACAGGCGCCGAGCTCGTCGCTGCGTCCTCGGCGGTGCCGCGCTCCAACGCCGAGCTCGTCGAGGCCGACCGGCTCCGCATACCCGTCGTCCGCCGCGCCCAGGTCCTCGCGGCGCTATGCGGCCTCCGTCGCACGGTCGCGGTCGCCGGCACGAAGGGCAAGACCACCACCACAGCGATGGTGGTGCACATCCTCGAGCAGGCGGGGGACCGCCCGTCGTTCCTCGTCGGCGGCGAGCTGCGGGGCATCGGCGGCGTCGACGGCGGAGCCCGGTGGGTCGCCGGCAGCCAATGGATGGTCGTGGAGGCCGACGAGAGCGACGGTACGTTCCTCCGCTTGCCGGTAGAGGCGGCCGTGGTCACCAACATCGAGGAGGACCACCTCGACTTCTACGGCTCGATGGACGCCCTCCGAGGGGCGTTCGACACCTTCACCAGCGGCGCCTCGCGCATCCGGGTGGTCGGCATCGACACACCAGCGTCGGCCGCCCTGGCCGAGCGAGTCGGGGACGTGACGACCTACGGCACCTCGCCGGGCGCGGCTGTCCGGGTGGGTGAGATCCGCACAGAGCGGGACCGCTCCTCGTTCGTCCTCCAGCCGGGCAGCGGATCCCCGCCCGTCCCCGTCCTGCTAGCCGTGCCCGGGGTCCACAATGCACGCAACGCAACAGGCGCGATCGCCGTCACCACCCGGCTCGGGATCCCGGTGCGCACCGCCGTCGCTGCCCTCGGTAGTTACCGGCCCGTCGGCCGGCGCTTCGAGTGGCGGGGGGAGGGCGCCGGGATCGCATTCATCGACGACTACGCCCACGTGCCGAGTGCCGTCACCGCCGCCATCGCGACGGCGCGCGCCGGGGGGTGGGACCGGATCGTGGCCGTCTTCCAGCCCCACCTCTTCAGCCGGACCCTGGCGCTCGGCCCGGGCATCGGCGCCGCCCTCGCAGCGGCGGACCTCGTCGTCGTCACCGACGTGTACGCCTCCCGGGAGCAGCCCGTCGCCGGCGTCGACGGGCGCATCGTCGCCGACGCCGCCCGGCTGGCCCGCCCCGACATCGAAGTCCACTACGAGGCCGACCGGCACCGGCTGGCGGGGGCCGTGAGGCCCCTGCTGCGCCCCGGCGACCTCTGCCTCACCATCGGCGCCGGGGACATCACCACCCTGGCCGACGAGCTCCTCACCGAGGAGACTGTCGCCGGCGACGCGGTGGCCGGCGATGCGGTCGCCGGCGAGGCGGTCGCCGGCGGGGCGCCCGACGGTCCAGCCGAATGAGCGCGGCAGGTCTGCGGGCGCCTGCCGGCGGGGCGGCGCGCCCCGCCGTCGAAGCGGCGCTGAGCGAGCTCGGGGAGGCGGCGACGCGGGACGGGCCCCTCGGGGCCCTGACCACGTACCGCGTGGGCGGCCGGGCGGCGGTGCTCGTATCCGTGAGGGACTCGGAGGACCTGCGGCGGGCGGCGGCCGCCGTCGCCGCATCCAGCCTGCCCGTGCTCGTCGTCGGGCGGGGCTCCAACCTCCTCGTGTCCGACGCCGGCTTCGGGGGCATCGCCGTGCTGCTCGACGCCGAGGCATTCGGGGGTCTGGAGGTGCGCCACGAAGGCGGCGGCGCCGTCGTCGTGCGGGCCGGCGGCGCCCTCGCCCTGCCCGCCCTGGCGCGCCGCAGCGTCGAGGCGGGTGTGGGGGGCCTCGAGTGGGCGGTCGGCGTCCCCGGCTCCGTCGGCGGGGGAGTGCGGATGAACGCCGGCGGTCACGGCTCCGACGTCGCCGCGTCGCTGCGGTGTGCGACGGTCGTCG
Source organism: Actinomycetes bacterium (assembly GCA_021809885.1). Classification (GTDB taxonomy): domain Bacteria; phylum Actinomycetota; class Acidimicrobiia; order Acidimicrobiales; family Palsa-688; genus JAKAQB01. The sequence continues at coordinate 393 of JAJZJY010000182.1, read as the reverse complement.
ACCTCGCCGGCCCGGCGGCCGCCACAGCGCGCGAGCTCGGCCCAGCAGAGCTCGCCCACGGCTACCGCCGCTCGTCGATACAGGCGTCGCAGGTAGTGACCGGAGTCGAGCTCGTCGGGGCGACGGGTGACCCCGACCAGGGCCGGGCGACCATCCGCGCCATCGTGCGCTGGCGGCGCGAGCATCAGCCCGGTGGCCAGAACGCCGGCTCCGTGTTCACCAACCCTGTTCCGGCCGGCGACGTGGCGGCGCGCAGTGCCGGGGCGCTCGTCGAGGCGGCAGGCATGAAGGGCTACCGGCTCGGGACCGCCGTGGTGTCGGCCAAGCACGCCAACTTCATCCAGGCGGACCCAGGCGGCTCCGCCGACGACGTGCACCGGCTGCTGCGGCAGG
>JAJZJY010000181.1 GCA_021809885.1 Actinomycetes bacterium | reverse complement strand
GCCGGCGGCGTCGGGCTGCTGCTCACCCAGATGGTGAAGCGGCTCGGCGGGGTGGTGGTTGCCACCACGTCTGGGGGCGACAAGCAGGAGGCGGCGAGGCGCGCCGGGGCCGACCACAGCATTGCCTACGGCGATGTCGGCGAGGTCGTGGGAGAGGTGACCGGCGGGCAGGGCGCGGCGGCCGTCTACGACGGGGTGGGTGCAGCGACGTTCGAGGCCAGCCTCGCGGCGCTCCGCCGCCGAGGTGTCCTCGTGTTGTACGGGGCCGCGAGCGGGCCGGTCCCGCCGTTGGAGCTGACCCGCTTGATGACGGGCGGTTCGCTGTACGTCACCCGGCCGACCATGGGCGACTACATCGCCACCCGGGAGGAGCTCGAGTGGCGGGCGGGGGACCTGCTCGGCTGGGTCGCCGACGGCTCGTTGACGGTGAGCGTCGCCGGCCGTTATCCCCTCGACGCCGCTGGTTCCGCCCACGAGGATCTTGCCCGCCGCCGGACCTCGGGCAAGCTGCTGCTCCTGCCCTGAGCGCCAGCCGTCTGTTCGTGGCCGTCTGGCCCCCTCCGGCCGTCGCCGACCGGGTCGCGTCGCTCGACCGGCCGGAGATGCGGGACATCCGCTGGACGACGCGCCAGCAGTGGCACGTGACCCTCCGGTTCCTCGGCGACGTCGCCGACCCCGAGCGCAGCGACCTCGGCGCCGCCCTGGCCGCCGTGGCCGCCTCGGCCGCTCCGGCGCCTGTGACGGTCGGGCCGGCGACGAGGATCCTCGGGCAGGCGCTGCTGATCCTGCCGGCCGGGGGACTCGACCGCTTGGCGGCTGGTGTGCACGCCGCGACCGGGGCCGGCGAGCGCCCCTTTGTCGGGCACATGACCCTGGCCCGGGCCCGCCGCAAGGCGCGGGTCCCGGCCCGGCTCGGGGGCAGCCCGCTCGAAGCGGCGTGGACGGCGACCGAGATGGTCCTTGCCCGCAGCCGTCTCGACGCCGCCGGCGCCGTGTACGAGCCGGTCGCTCGCTACCGCCTCGGCGGATAGGACGCCACGCCACGCGGGCCCTCGATGGGCTCCTCGACGACATGCTCGGCGACCGCATCGCTGTCGGCGGGGTGCCCGCTGAGCGCATCCGTAGACTGGACCGACCACCAGGCCTGGAGGACCCTATCCGTGGGACTGTCGATCGGGATCGTAGGGCTGCCGAACGTCGGCAAGTCCACGCTATTCAACGCCCTGACGGGCAACGCCGCTCTCGCCGCCAACTACCCCTTCGCCACCATCGACCCCAACGTCGGCGTCGTCAACGTGCCCGACCCGAGGCTCGACCGGCTTGCCGAGCTCTACGGCAGCGAGCGCGCCGTCCCCGCCACGGTCACCTTCGTCGACATCGCCGGGCTCGTCCGGGGAGCGTCGGCGGGTGAGGGGCTCGGCAACCAGTTCCTCGCCGCCATCCGTGAGACCGACGCCATATGCCAGGTGGTGCGGGTGTTCAACGACCCGGACGTCGTCCACGTCGAGGGTGCCGTCGACCCCCGCGCCGACATCGAGACCGTCAACACCGAGCTCGTGCTGGCCGACATCCAGACCATCGACAACCGCCTCGCGAGGCTGCAGCGGGAAGTCAAGGGCAGGCCGGAGCTGCGCGGCACCCTCGACGCCGTTGAGCGTGCCCGCGCCGTCCTCGATGCCGGCGTGCCGGTGTCGGCCGCCGGCGACCGGGTCGACTCGTCGCTGCTGGCCGACCTGCACCTCCTGAGCGCGAAGCCTTTTATCTATGCCTTCAACATCGACGAGGCCGAGATGGGCGACGACGCGCGGGCCGAGGAGTTGACGGCCCCGGTCGCGCCGGCGGCTGCCGTCGTCGTATGCGCCGCGATCGAAGCGGAGCTCGTCGGATTGGGTGCCGAGGAGGCCGCCGAGCTGCTTGCCGGGTACGGGCAGCCGACCTCCGGCCTCCGACAGCTCGTCCATGTCGGCTTCGAGACCCTCGGACTGCAGACCTTCCTCACTGCCGGGCCCAAGGAGTCCCGGGCCTGGACGATCCGGCGCGGTGCGACCGCTCCCGAGGCGGCCGGGGTCATCCACACTGACTTCCAGAGGGGATTCGTCAAGGCAGAGGTCGTGAGCTACGACGACCTCCTGGAGCTCGGATCCGTGCCGGCCGTGCGGGCTGCTGGCAGGGCTCGTCTGGAGGGCAAGGACTATGTGATGCGCGACGGCGACGTCGTGGAGTTCCGCTTCAACGTCTGAGCGCGCTTCGACCAAAGTCAGCGCAGCTTGCCACCAGCGGCGCGAAGTCCTTGCGCGTGGCAGGAGTCACTTCTAGCCTCGTGGGTAAGGGCCGGGGTCGGCCGCTGGTCGCAGTAAGGGGGAGACCGGACCGCCTCGGCCTGATCCGCGCTCGTGGCAGCGGCTGCCGTGGGTAGCCTGACGAACATGAGCAGCCACGCCGATGTCACGCCCGAGGTGGTGAAGAGCGACGAGGAGTGGCGGTCCCATCTCGGCGATGAGCGCTACGACGTGCTCCGGCGAGGCGGGACCGAGCCGCCCTGGTCGGGGAGGTACGTCCACAACCACGATGACGGGACGTATCGCTGCGGCGCTTGCGGCAACGTTCTGTTCCGCTCGGAGACGAAGTTCGAGTCGGGCAGCGGGTGGCCGAGCTTCACGGAGCCAGCCGTCGCGGACGCGGTCGTCCTGCTGGAGGACCGCAGCCACGGCATCGCCCGCACCGAGGTGCGCTGCCGGCGCTGCGGCGGCCACCTCGGCCACGTGTTCGACGACGGGCCGGCGCCGACCGGCTTGCGGTATTGCATGAACTCGCTGTCGCTCGACTTCGAGCCGTTCGCCCTCGGGTAGCATCCGGGGTCGACGACGCCGGGGTGGAGGGTGCCGGGGGCCGCCGGCGCCACAGCGCACCGGTACCAAGGCGAGCGTTGCTACTGCGACCCGATCTTCAGCCAAACGCGAGCCCAGCACCTTGCGAAAGGTGCCTCGTGTAGGCGCAGTAGCAACGCTCGTCTTTGTAAGGTTCGATTCGGTGTTGCCGCCACCAGATGCCCTAGGGCGCGGCGTCGTCGTGACAAGCGACGCTGCGCCTCCCGCCCCGTGGTCGTCGGCGCCGGCCGTGGTGGTGGACGAGGCCACGCTCGACTCCCCGGCAGCGGTGGTGGGCCAGCTGCACGAGGCCTGGGTCAGGCGGCGCCCGGTCACTGTGCGGCTCTTCGTCGACCCGGCGCGCTTCAGGATGCCGCTCCCGGTGGCGGCCGAGCCATGGACCCTCACCGCCGACTTCGAGCTCTGGGCTGACCGCCTCCACTTCCTGGTATGGGCCAACACCTACGACGCCCGCGGGGTGGCGGGCGCCGGCGGCGGAGACCCAGTGTGGTGGTGGGCCCGCAAGGCGGAGCGCCTCGGTGCGCGACCGGTCGGGGCCGGGAATGCCGGAGATGTGGTCCTTCCCGATGGGCGGCCGGCTTGGATCGACGCCGGCCCGCGCCGCGCCTGGCCGGCCGGCTCGATCGACGGCGCCGTGGTGGTCCACGCCCAATCCGTCGAGCGCGACCGGCTCGCCGTAGCTCCCTCCCTCGTGGGACCGCAGGGGATGGCGGCCGGCGACCTGGCACCCGACCAGCTGGCTGCGGTCACGAGCGACGCCGGTGCCGCCCGGGTGGTCGCCCCGGCCGGATCAGGCAAGACCAGGGTCCTGACCGAGCGCCTCCGGCATCTTCTCGTGGACCGCGGATGGGAGCCGGACTGCGTGCTGGCCGTCGCATACAACAAGAAGGCGCAGGAGGAGCTCGACCAGCGCACAGCCGGCACCGGCGCCCGTACCCGGACGCTCAACTCGCTCGGCCTGGCCGTGCTCACCCGCGCCCGGGGGCGTGCGCCTGCGGTCCTCTCCGAGCGGGACGTCCGGCGGGTCGTCGAGCGCTTGGCCCCGCCGGCGCGGCGGCGGAGCAACACCGACCCCATTGCTCCGTACCTCGAAGGGCTGTCCGCCATCAGGCTCGGCCTGCGGGACCCCGGCGAGGTGGAGGCCTCACGCGACGACGTGCCCGGGTTGGCAGGGATGTGGCCCCGGTTCCGGGCGTCGTTGGCCGAGGCCGGGGCGGTGGACTTCGACGAGCAGGTGTACGGCGCAGTCGAGGCGCTGCTCCGTGACGGGAGCCTGAGGGCAGAGATGCGCCTCGGGTGCCGCCACCTCCTCGTGGACGAGTTCCAGGACCTCACGCCGGCGCACGTCTTGCTCCTACGCCTCCTGGCCGCTCCGGCCCTCGACTGCTTCGGCGTCGGCGACGACGACCAGGTCATCTACGGGCACGCTGGCGCCGACCCGCGGTTCCTGCTCGACTACGACCGGTTGTTCCCCGGCGCCGCCGACCACCGCTTGGAGGTGAACTACCGGTGCCGGCCGGCGGTAGTCACCGCCGCTGTAGCCCTGCTGGGGCACAACCGGCACCGGGTGGACAAGACCATCAGGGCCGCTCGCCCTCCGGCCCCTGCAGGATCGCCGCCGGCGCTGGACATCCGCCTGCACGGCCGGGGGGAGGGCATCACCTCCCTGGTCGAGGTGGTCCGCGCCCGGCTCGCGCTCGGGGCGGCAGCGGGTGACATCGCCGTGCTCGCGCGAGTCAACGCCCTGTTGCTCGGGCCGGTCATCGCCCTCGGCGACGCAGGAGTCGCTGTGCAGTCGGCCGTCAGCCCGGAGGTCCTCGAGCGCACCGGTCTGCGCGCCGCGCTCGCCTACCTGCGCATCGCTGTTGCCGGCGGGGCCATCTCCTCCGGGGACCTGGTCGAGGTCCTGCGACGCCCGAGCCGGGGCCTGCCCCCGTGGTTCACTGATCGGCTCCGCCGCAGGAAGGCTTGGCCTCTCCCGGCGCTCGGGGGCATCCGGGCCACGGTCCCTCACAAGGACACGGCGAAAGTCGAACGCTTCGTGGACGACATCGTCGCCCTGCGCGCTGCGGCCACCCAGCTCGACACCGCCGGGCTGGTCCGATTCGTCCGGGATGACATCGGCCTGGGCGGAGCGATGAACCTGCTCGACGCCAGCCGCGGCGGCGAAGGCTCCAGCCACATGGACGACCTGGAGGCCCTCGAGGCAGTGGCCGCCTTGCATCCCACACCGGATGGCTTCGACGCCTGGTTGCGCACCGGGCTCGCCCGGCCGCCGCAGCCGGGCGGGGTCACGGTGGCGACCGTGCACCGGGTGAAGGGCATGGAGTGGGACCACGTCGTCATCGCAGCGGTCAGCGCCGGCATCGTCCCTCATCGCTTGGCGGAGGACGTGGAGGAGGAGCGGCGGGTCTTCCACGTAGCGCTCACCCGCGGCCGCGAGACCGTCACCCTGCTCGCCGATCGGAGCCGGCCGTCGCCCATGCTCGACGAGATCCGGGGTATCGCCGGATCGGATCCGAAGGTGGTCCCGACGGGTGCCGCAGCGCGTGGAGACGGGGGAGTGGGACCCCGGGCCTCCTCGTCCAGCACCCGCTTCCCACCGCCCGTCCCCGGTGCATGCCGCAGCGACCCAGCGCTTGAGGCGGCGCTGCGCTCGTGGCGCAAGCAGCGGGCGTCAGCGGATGGTGTGCCCGCCTACGTGGTCTTCGCCGATCGGACCCTGCTGGCCATTGCGGAGCGCCGGCCGGCGAGCCTCGTCTCGCTCCGGCGGGTGGAGGGCATCGGCCCCGCCAAGCTCGAGCGCTACGGCGAGGAGATCGTCGCCTTGGTCAGAGCGGTGGGTTGCGGCGCCGCCAGCGGCGCGTAGGGTGCCTGCGATGGCCGGCACGACCGACGAGTTCTCCCTACTGCAGGAGAATGCCGCCGAGGCCGGCGTGATCTGGACGGCGCCGGCGGTGCGGAGGGTGGAGGTGCCCCTGACCGGTGGGTTTCTCAGCGCGATCGTCTGGGGGGAGGCTCCTGCGCAGGCGGTCCTGGTGCATGGCAGCGCGCAGAATGCGCACACCTGGGACACGGTCGCCATCGCCCTGGGACGCCCGGTCGTCGCCGTCGACCTTCCGGGCCACGGACGGTCCGCCTGGCGGTCGGACCACGACTACTCGCCGGCCACGCTCGCCAGCGCGCTCGCCAGCGGCATCGAGGCGCTGGCACCGGATGCCCGCCTACTGGTCGGTATGTCCCTCGGGGGACTCGCCGGCATCGCCCTCGCTGCCCGACGTCCTGACCTGGTGCGGTCTCTAGCCCTCGTCGACATCACCCCCGGCGTCGACGCTGCCAAGGCGCGGTCCATCACCGCGTTCGTGTCGGGCCCGACGCGCTTCGCCTCCTTCGACGAGATCCTGGATCACACCGTCCGCCACAACCCCGGCCGGAGCGAGGCTTCCCTGCGACGCGGGGTGATCCACAACGCCAGCGAGCTCGACGACGGGTCGTGGGCGTGGAGGTGGGACCCGGAGGGGATGGCCGTACGATCCGAGGAGCCGGGGCGTGACCAACGGTGGCTGTGGGACGACCTGGCGGCGACGGCCATGCCCGTCACACTGGTACAGGGCGGCCGGTCCCCGGTCGTCGACGATGCCGACATCACCGCTCTCCTCCAGCGCCGGCCCGACGCGCAGGTCGTGGTGGTGCACGGGGCGGGCCACAGCGTGCAAGGGGACCAGCCGCTCGAGCTGGCCCGGCTGCTCGGCGGGCTCCTCGACCAGCGGTGACCCAGCCGAGTGTGCGCCGGCCCGACGGTGCTGTGCCGCCCCTCCAGGTTGCGCCCGGTGCGGGGGCACGGGTCTTCCGTGCCGCTCGCAGGGTCCGGCTGGGCGATGTCCGGCCCGGCGATGGCGCGCGCCTCGATGCCTTGGCGCGCTACCTCCAGGATGTCGCCGCCGACGACATCGGCGAAACCGAAGTTGCCGGAGACCACCGGTGGGTGGTCCGCCGCACCCGCCTCGAGGTTCGACGACGCCCCCGGTACAAGGAGACGGTGGATCTCGTGACCTGGTGCTCGGGGATCGGCGCCGCCTGGGCGGAACGGCGGACGTCTATCGTCGGATCGGCCGGGGTGGCGGTGGAGGCGGTCTCCCTGTGGGTGAGCCTGGACCCGGTCACGATGCGCCCGGCACCTCTCGGGGAACGCTTCGGGCTGATCCACGGGCCGGCGGCGGCCGGGCGGTCGGTGGCCGCCCGGCTCCTCCACGGCCCGGCCCCGGCTGGCATTCCCTGGCGGGTGTGGCCGCTACGGGTTGGCGACTTCGATGTCCTCGGCCACGTCAACAACACCGCCGGCTGGGCCATCCTCGAGGACGAACTGGCGCGCGACGCCCCCGGCGCACGGGTCGGGACCGCCGAGGTCGAGTACCGCAGGGCGATAGGTGACGGCGCCGAGCCGGGCCCCCTCGGCCAGGTGAGGGTCTGCAGCGCCCGCTGGGGGGACATCATGCGCGTGTGGGTCTCCGACGACGCCGGCGAGGTGGCGCTCTCGGCTGTCGCCAGCCTCGTGGCGCTGGGTGGGTAGGCCGGCGTGGGCCGGGCCGGCGGCCCTTACGGCGAGCTGTGAGTGAAAACGTCACGCCCTGTGTACTTTCCACTCACAGTTTCGACATGGTGGGCGGGGCGGCGCCGGCCTCCGGTAGCGTCCCGCCCCATGGTCCATGCGTTCGTGCTCATCGACGCCGTCCCCTCCCGGGTGGCGTCGCTGGCCGCTGAGCTGGCCGACGTGGAAGGCGTAGCGGAGGTGTACTCGGTGGCCGGCCACGCAGATCTGGTCGCTGTCGTCCGGGTGCGCCACCACGAGGACCTCGCCGAGGTCGTGACGCGGCGCATCCATGTCCTCGAGGGAATCACCGACACGAGGACCCTGATCGCCTTCCAGGCGTTCAGCCGCCACGATCTCGAGGCGATCTGGGACCTGGGCGGTGCCCCCTGACC
>JAJZJY010000180.1 GCA_021809885.1 Actinomycetes bacterium | reverse complement strand
GGCGCCGCCAGCGCGGTGTCCTCCTCGCCGCCCAAGGCGCCGGCCGCCCAGTCCCACCGCCGCCAGGTCGCCGGCCGGCCGGCCGCGAGGGGCTGGAGGACCTCCGTGACGAGGCGCTCGACCGACCGCTGCAGGCCGTACCAGCCGGTGACGAGGTCCTCTTGGTGCACGACGGGAGCACCGAGGCGGGCGCCAAGGGCGTCTCCGAGCGTGGTCTTGCCGCTGCCCGACCAGCCGTCGACCGCCACGAAGGCCGGCGCCCCGTGCGCCGCCGCGATCCGGCGCAGGCCGCCGGCGAGCTCGTCGAGGTCCCCGCCGGTCACCTGCGGGCGCAGGCGACACAGCGGGTCGTGGTCGGCAGGGCCTCGAGGCGGGGGGCCGGGATGGGGGTGCCACACTCCGAGCAGATCCCGTAGGTGCCGTCGTCCAAGCGGTCCTCGGCGGCGTCGAGGGCGACGAGCTGGGCGCGGGCCCCGTCGAGGAGGCTCGCCACCCGCTGGCGCTCGAAGGCCACTGTGGCGCCCTCCGGGTCCTTCTCGTCGTCGAGGTTCGCCCCCTCCGATGCTTCGACGATGGCATGGAGCTCCGCTGCCAGGGCCACGGCCCGCGCCCGGGCATCTGCCCTCGCCGCTTCCAGGGCGGAGCGTTGCAGCGAGCGGGAGGCGGTGGCGGCGGCGTCTTTCGGCGTCATTCCCATTCGATCGTGCCCGGCGGCTTGGAGGTGATGTCCAGGGCGACGCGGTTGACGCCGGGGACCTCGTTGACGATCCGCGACGACAGGCGCTCGAGGAGGTCGTAGGGCAGGCGCGCCCAGTCGGCGGTCATGGCGTCGTCGCTCGTCACCGCCCGGATCACCACCGGGTGGGCGTAGGTGCGCTCGTCGCCTTGGACGCCGACGGTGCGGACGACCGGCAGGACAGCGAAGCTCTGCCACAGCTGGCGGTACAGGCCGGCGCGGCGGATCTCCTCGGTGACGATGGCGTCGGCGGCGCGCAGGATCTCCACCCTCTCCGCCGTGACGGTGCCGACGATGCGGACCGCCAGGCCCGGGCCGGGGAACGGCTGGCGCCACACGATCTCCCCCGGCAGCCCCAGCTCCTCCCCCACCGCCCTCACCTCGTCCTTGAACAGGTTGCGCAGGGGCTCGACCAGCTCGAAGTGCATGTCCTCGGGCAGGCCGCCCACGTTGTGGTGGGACTTGATGCGGGCGGCGTCCTCGGTCCCCGACTCGATGATGTCGGGGTACAGCGTGCCCTGCACCAGGAACCGGGCGTCGCCGAGGTCGGCGGCGGCCTCCTCGAAGACCCGGATGAACGTCTCGCCGATGATCTTGCGCTTGCGTTCGGGGTCGGCGATGTCGTTCAGCCCGCCGAGGAAACGCTCGGCCGCCTTCACGTGCACCAGGTCGATGTCGAACTGCCCCCGGAACGTCGCCTCCACCTGTTGGGCTTCGCCGGCTCGCAGCAGCCCCGTGTCGACGAACACGCACGTGAGCTGGTCGCCCACCGCCTTGTGCACGAGGGCGGCCGCTACCGCCGAGTCGACCCCGCCCGACAGGCCGCAGATGATCCGCTCCTTGCGCACCTGGGCGCGCACGGCCTCGACGGACGCGTCGATCACCGACGTCGTCGTCCAGGTGGGCCGGCAGCCGGCGACCTCGTAGAGGAAGCTCTCGAGCATCTGCTGGCCGCCGTCGGTGTGGGCCACCTCCGGGTGGAACTGCACGGCGTAGATGCCCCTCCGCTGATCCTCGAAGGCAGCGACGGGCGCGCCTGGCGTGGACGCCGTCACCCGGGCGCCGGGCGGCGCTTCCACGACGGCGTCGAAGTGGCTCATCCACACGTCGAAGGCGGGCGGGACCCGGTCGAAGAGCACCGACGGCGGTGACCCGGCCGGATCGGATGCCAGCGACAGTGTGGTCCGCCCGTACTCGCCCCGCCCGCTGCGGTCCACGACCCCGCCGAGCTGCTGGGCGATCACCTGGATCCCGTAGCAGATCCCGAGGGTCGGGACACCGAGCTCCAGGATGGCCGGGTCGGGCAGGGGCGCCCCCTCCTGGTGCACGGACTTCGGGCCCCCGGAGAGGATCACGGCCGCCGGCCTGCGGGCCGCAACCTGAGCGGCGGTGATCGTGTGGGGCACGATCTCGCTGTAGACGTGCGCCTCCCTCACCCGGCGGGCGATCAGCTGCGCGTACTGGGCGCCGAAGTCGACGACGAGGACCTTGTCGAGCTCCGATGTGTCGATGCCCACGGCTGGGGGCTAGTGCCCCATCCCGACCTGCTGCGACCGCTGCAGGCTCTTGCCCTCGGTCTGCAGGGCCGGCGCCACCATGACCTCCGCCTTCTGGAACTCCTTGACCGACCCGTAGCCGCAGGTTGCCATCGACGTGCGGAGCGCGCCGAAGAGGTTGAGTCGGCCGTCGTTCTCGTGCGCCGGGCCGACGATGATCTCCCGCAGCGTCCCTCGCGTCGAGGTCCTCACCCGCGCGCCGCGGGGCAGGGTCGGGTGGAACGTGGCCATCCCCCAGTGGTAGCCCTTCCCCGGCGCCTCGACCGCCGCCGCCAGCGGCGAGCCGATCATGACGGCGTCGGCCCCGCACACGATCGCCTTGGCGACGTCACCGCCGGTCGCCATCCCGCCGTCGGCGATCACCTGGACGTAGACCCCTGTCTCGTCCAGGTGCTGGGCGCGCGCCGCCCGGGCGTCGGCGATCGCCGTCGCCTGGGGGACGCCGATGCCGAGCACACCCCGGGTCGTGCAGGCGTGGCCGGGCCCGACGCCGACGAGCACCCCGACCGCTCCGGTGCGCATCAGGTGCAGCGCCGCCTGGTAGGAGGCGCAGCCGCCGACGATCACGGGGATGTCGAGCTCGCGGATGAACCGCTTCAGGTTGAGCGGCTCGGTCGTCTTCGACACGTGCTCGGCGGAGACCACCGTGCCCTGGATGACGAGCAGGTCGAGCTCGGCGTCGAGCAGCGCCCGGGCGAAGCGCTCCGTGCGCTGCGGGGTGAGCGAGGCGCAGGTCGTGACGCCCGCCTCCTTGATCTCCCGGATGCGCCCGGTGACGAGCTCTGCCTTGATCGGCTCCTGGTAGATCTGCTGCATCCGTGCCGTCGCCTTGTCGGTGTCGAGGTGGGCGATCTCCTCCAACAACGGCTCGGGGTCCTCGTAGCGCGTCCAGAGCCCCTCCAGGTTGAGCACGCCGAGGCCGCCCAGTTGCCCGATCTCGATGGCGGTGGCGGGGCTCACCACACCGTCCATGGCGGACGCCAGCAGCGGCAGCTCGAACCGGTAGGCGTCGATCTCCCAGCTGATGTCGACGTCCTCGGGGTCACGCGTCCGGCGGCTCGGGACGATGGCGATGTCGTCGAAGCCGTACGCCCGCCGACCCGACTTCCCCCGCCCGATCTCTACCTCGGCCACGCTCGCTCCCTCGGTCGTCGTCCCGTGCTGATCCGGTCGATCCTAGTGGCCGGGTGGGTGCACGGCCGCGACGGTCCGGGACCCGGGCGGGCACGACCACCGCTTGTACCGTAGCGTGGACCAGTGACCCTTTCGCCTCCCCCGCGGCCGGCGGTCGGGGACCCCTTGGCCCTCCCCCACCGGGAGGAGGTCCTCCGCCACGCCGCCTCGCTCGTGCTCGACGCCTGGCGCAGCTTCGACCACCCGCGGGCGGGCCAGCCGCCGGTCACCGACGACCTCCGGGCATCCCTCGAAGGCCCGCTCCCGGAGGACCCTGAAGTACCCGGGCGGGCGCTCGACCACGCCGCCCGTGTCCTCGACGCCAGCATCGCCCAGAGCCGCCCCCGCTTCCTCGCCTACGTCGGGTCCTCCGGCCTGGAGATCGGCGTCCTGGGCGACGCCCTGATGGCTTCCCACGACGTCAACGTCGCCGTGGAGGCGGGCGGGGCAGGCCTGCTCGAAGCGCAGGCGGTGCGGTGGGCGTCGGAGCTCGTCGGGTTCGGGGCGCCCGGAGGGATCATGGCCAGCGGCGGCATGATCTCGAACCTCACCGCCCTCGCCGCCGCCCGGGAGCACGCCCTGCCCGGCTCCCGCCGCGAGGGCCTCGGCGCCCACCGCCTGTCCCTCGTGTGCTCCTCGGAGGTCCACTACTCCGTGCGGCGGGCGGCGGAGCTGCTCGGCATCGGCACCGCCGGCGTGAGGGCCGTGCCCATCGACGCCCGCCACCGCGTCGACGTGGCCGCCGTGGCCGAGGTCCTCGCCGCCGACAGGGCCGACGGGGTGGTGCCCGTGGCGGTGGTCGCCAACGCCGGCAGCACGCTCACCGGCGCCGTCGACGACCTGGCCGCCCTCGCCGACGTGTGCGCCGCCGAGGGTGTTTGGCTGCACGTCGACGGTGCCTACGGGCTGCCGGCCGCCGCCACCAAGTCCAAGGGACACCTCTTCGCCGGCTTGGAGCGCGCCGACTCCGCGACCGTGGACGCCCACAAGTGGATGTACGTACCCAAGCCGTGCAGCGTGCTGCTCATGCGGGACACAGGTGCCCTGCGCCGAGCGTTCTCCCACGAGGAGACCTACATGCCCCACGCCGAGGAGGCCAGCGTGCACGGCGTGGACCTCACCCTCGAGTACTCCCGGCCCCTGCGCAGCCTGAAGCTGTGGCTGGCGCTGCGCGTCCACGGCGCCGCCGCCGTCCGCGGCGCCCTGGAGCGCAACCTCGCCCAGGCCGCCTACCTGGCCCGCCTCGTCGACAGCGACCCGTCCTTCGAGCTGGTCCTCGAGCCGGAGCTGTCGACGGTGTGCTTCCGGTACGTCCCGGCCGGCGCAGGCAGCGGAGACGCGTTCCACATCGCCCTCGCCGACGCCATCCAGGACGACGGCGACGTCTACCTGGCGCCCGCCCGCGTGGACGGCCGCACCTGCCTGCGGGCGTGCTTCGTGAACCACCGCACCACCGAGGACGACGTCGAGTCGGTGCTGCCCACCGTCGCCCGGGTGGGGCGCTCGCTCCTGGGGTAGTTCCCGGCGGCGGCCCGTGCCCCGCCGGGTGGTTGTGGCGGCGGCTGCCAGCGGCAAGCATGGTGGCATGCCAACGGGCGGAACCGGACCGGCGGTGGAGGTGACGGGCGTCACGAAGCGCTACGGGGACGTCTGGGCTCTCGCCGGCCTGGACCTCCGCGTCGAGCGCGGCGAGTGCGTCGCCCTGCTCGGGCCCAACGGCGCCGGCAAGACCACGACCGTCGAGATCCTCGAGGGCTACCGTCCCCGCACGGCAGGGACGGTGAGCGTCCTCGGCGAGGACCCGGGCAAGGCAGGCGAGGCGTGGCGGGCCCGCATCGGCATCGTGCTCCAGGACGCCACCGACCAGGGGCTGCTCACGGTCGGCGAGGTCGTCCGCCACTTCGCCGCCTACTACCCCTCGCCGCGCGACCCCGACGACGTCATCGCCGCCGTCGGCCTGACCGAGAAGCGCTCGGCGAGGGTCGTCGGCCTCTCCGGCGGCCAGCGGCGCCGCCTCGACGTGGCGTTGGGCCTCGTCGGCCGGCCCCAACTCCTCTTCCTCGACGAGCCGACCACCGGGTTCGACCCCGAGGCCCGTCGCCAGTTCTGGGACCTGATCTCCGCCCTGCGCGAGGCCGGCACGACGATCCTGCTCACGACGCACTACCTCGAGGAGGCCGAGCACCTGGCGGACCGGGTCGCCATGGTCGTGCGGGGGAGGATCGCCGCCAGCGGCACCCCGGCATCCCTGCGCCACGGCCCCACCATCGTCACGTGGCGCGACGCCGGCGGGGTGCGGCGGAGCGAGGAGACCGCCACGCCGACCCAGCTCGTGACGGCCTTGGCGGCCCACTTCGGCGGTGAGGTCCCGGAGCTCGCCGTAGCGCCCCGCACCCTCGAGGACGCCTACCTCCGCCTGCTCTCCGACGAAGGAGACGCCGCGTGAGCCTGTCCACCGCCGCAGCGCTCATCCCCGAGGGCCAGGGGCACAGCTTCGAGGCGCGGGCCTGGCGCCGGGCGCTCAGGATCGGTGGCCTGCGCATCGCCATCGAGCTGAAGGAGCTCGTCCGCAACCCGATGGCGCTCATGTTCACGGTCCTGTTCCCCCTGATCCTGTTCATCATCTTCGTATCGGTCTTCACAGGCCACGTGGCACCGGGCGTCAACTTCAGCCAGTACTTCGCCGCGGGGATGATCGCCTCGGGGGCGTTCTACGCTGGCTTCCAGAACCTGGCGATCGCCGTCCCGATCGAGCGCGACAACCGGACCCTGAAGCGCCTGCGCGGGACGCCGATGCCGCCGGCCGCCTACTTCATCGGCAAGACCGGGGCGGTCATCGCCGTCTACGTCGTGCAGGTGGCGCTGTTGATCGGGTTGGGGAGCCTGTTCGGCGATCTGCAGCTCCCGGGCACGGCGGGGCGGTGGCTCACCTTCGCGTGGGTGAGCGTTCTCGGCCTGACCGCTACGAGCCTGTGCGGCTTGGCGGTGTCCGGGCTCATCCGGCGCAGCGAGGGAGCAGCGGCCATCGTGTCGCCCGTCGTGGTGGTACTGCAGTTCATCTCGGGGGTCTTCTTCCAGTACGGCAGCCTGCCCGGCTGGATGCACGACATCGCCTCCGTGTTCCCGCTGCGGTGGCTCGCCCTCGGCATGCGCAGCGTCTTCCTCCCCGCCCGCTTCGCCGCATTCGAGCCGGGCGGCCACGGCTGGCAGCACGGTGTGACCGCCCTGGTCCTCGCTGCGTGGGCGGTCATCGGGTTCGCCGTCGCCGCTCGGCGGTTCCGCTGGTCCAACGAGCACCGGGGCTGACAACCGGCGAGACGGGCGACGAGGGCGGTGCCGGCCCCGGCGGTGGTGCGGGCCGACCGCGCCTCCTGCGCAGGGCCGAGCTCCGCTGCCCGGGTCCCTGCCGGGCCCGTACCCTGCCGGCGTGCCCCGCGACTCCGTCTCCCTCCGTGAAGCCCGCTGGCTCACCCTGGCCGCACAGGGCCTCGCCAGCAACCGGCCGGCGGCGGCCGGGGCAGGCCGTCTCCGAGACGTCATGCGGCGACTCGGCACCATCCAGCTCGACGCCGTCAACGTCCTCGCCCGCACCCAGCTGCTCGTGCCCTTCACCCGGGTCGGTGGCTACGACGCCACCACCTTCGGTGCCCAGAGCGGGCCCGGGCGCGCATGGTTCGAGTACTGGTGCCACGCCGCGTCGTTGCTGCCCGTCGAGCTCCACCCGCTGTCCCGGTGGCGCATGCAGCTGTCCCGCGACGACCTGCTCAGCGGCCCCGGCTACCGCCAGCGTGCCCGGGCCTGGCGCGACGCCCACCGGGACTACATCGCCGCCGTCCTGGCGGAGGTAACCGAGCGGGGACCGATCACGGCGGCGCAGCTCTCCGACCCCCGGCGGCAGGCCGGCGAGTGGTGGGATCGGCGCAGCGTCGGCCGCCAGGCGCTCGAACGCCTGTTCTCCGACGGGGTGGTGAGCGCCTGGCGCTCCCCGAGCTTCGAGCGCGTCTACGACCTGACCGAACGGGTCATCGACCCCGCAGTGCTGGCCCTGCCCACACCGTCCATCGAGGAGGCGAAGTGCGAGCTGCTCGTCCTCGCCGCCCGCTGCCTCGGGGTGGGCACCGCTTCGGACCTGGGCGACTACTTCTGGCTGCGACCACAGTCGGTACGCCCGCTGCTGCGCGAGCTCGTCGCCGCCGGCCGGCTGGTGGAGGCCGCTGTCGAGGGGTGGAGCGACCCTGCGTACCTGCTGCCGGGTACCGGCCGCCCCCGCCCGCCGAGGCGGAGCCACGTGGCGCTCCTGTCGCCGTTCGACTCGTTGATCTGGACCCGGCAGCGGACCCAACGGCTCTTCGGCTTCCGGTACCGCATCGAGATATACGTCCCGGCACCCGAGCGGGTGCACGGTTACTACGTGCTCCCGGTGCTCGCCGGCGACGAACTGGTCGGGCGGCTGGACCTGAAGGCC
>JAJZJY010000179.1 GCA_021809885.1 Actinomycetes bacterium | reverse complement strand
GCCGAGGTACCCGCCGGCGGCGCCGCCGGGCAGCGGGGCGGCGAGATCGGGCGAGGCGGCCAGGGCGAGCAGCTCGGGCATGCGCGAGCCGTACCGGCCGAGGAGGTGCTCGACGATGGCGGGCCCCAACCCCGAGTCGGCGGCCAGGCGACCGGCGGCGTTGCGCACTGCCGGCCAGCCGTCAGCGCCGAGAAGCGGCACCCGGTCGGTGCAGCTGGGCGGTACCGGGCCGGGCCAGTCGGCGACGGCGGCGTCGACAGCATCCCTCGCCATCACCCGGTAGGTGGTGTACTTGCCGCCGGCGACCACGACCAGCCCCGGTGCAGTCACGGCGACGGTGTGCTCGCGCGAGAGCCGGCTGGTTTCGTCTGACTCGCCGGCGAGCAGCGGGCGCAGCCCGGCAAAGACCCCCTCGATGTCGTCCCGCGTGAGCGGCGACACGAGCACGGCGTTGATTTCCCCGAGGATGTAGTCGATGTCAGCGGCGCTGGCGGCTGGGTGCGCCTTGTCCAGGTCCCAGTCGGTGTCGGTCGTGCCGATCAGCCAGTGCGCGCCCCAGGGGATGACGAACAGGACCGAGGTCGCCGTTCGCAGGATGAGCCCCGCGTCGCTCCGGATCCGGTCACGGCGCACGACGAGGTGCACGCCCTTCGACGCACGGACCCGTACCGCCGGGGCGTCGGTGGCGAGGCGTTGGACCTCGTCGGTCCACACGCCGGTGGCGTTGATGACGCGCCGGGCCCGGACCTCGACCTCGCGGCCGGACTCGAGGTCACGGACGACGGCGCCGGTGACGCGCTGGCCGTGGTGGCGCAGGGCGACGGCCTGGGCCCGGTTGGCGGCAGCAGCGCCGTAGGCGGCAGCCGTGCGGACGAGGGTCATCGTGTGCCGGGCGTCGTCGACCTGGGCGTCCCAGTAGACCATGCCACCGCGGTGGGCGTCGGGGCGGAGGGCGGGGCAAGCCGCGGCAACGCCGTCGCGGTCGAGGTGGCGGTGGCGTGGCAAGCCGCGACCCCACCCGCTGCCGAGGCCCATCGTGTCGTAGAGGGTGAGACCGGCAGCCACGTAGGGACGTTCCCAGCCGGGGCGGGTCAGCGGGTACAGGAACCTCACCGGGCGTACCAGATGGGGGCACAGCCGCTCGAGCATGAGACCCCGCTCGGCGAGCGCCTCGCGCACCAGGTGGAGCTCGAGGTGCTCGAGGTAGCGCAACCCGCCATGGATCAGCTTGCTCGACCGGCTGGAGGTCCCCGACGCCCAGTCTCGGGCCTCGACGACACCGACAGTGAGCCCGCGCGTCGCTGCGTCGACGGCGCAGCCGGCGCCTACGACGCCGCCGCCGACGACCAGGATGTCGAGGTGCTCGTCGGCCATGCGACCGATGGCAGCGTCACGGGCAGCCGGGGAGAGAGCGGACGGATCGCCCGGGGGGCGGGGTGAGGTCATATACGATCTCACCCGACGCCACCGGGCACGGCCCATCCGAGTGAGCGTTGGGCCGCCTGCTTCCATCGGCGGTAGCGGTCCTCCCGCTCGTACTGGTCGAGCGACGGTTCGTAGCGCGCCGCCGTCCGCCGGACCTGCTCGAGGTCGTCACGGTCCTGCCACACGCCGGCGACCATGCCGGCGGCGAAGGCCGCTCCGAGCGACGTGCTCTCGAGCTGTTGGGGGACGTCCACCGGGATGCCGAGCACGTCGGCCTGGAACTGCATGAGGAAGTGGTTGGCGGCGGCCCCGCCGTCGGCGCGCAGCTCGGCCACCCGGATCCCGGACTGGCGCTGCATCGACTCGACGACGTCGCGCGTGAGGTATGCGATCCCCTCGAGCACGGCCCGGGCAACGTGGGCCCGTCCTGTGCCGCGGGTGATCCCGAGGAGCGTCCCGCGGGCGTATGGATCCCATTGCGGTGCTCCGAGGCCGGTGAGGGCGGGCACGAACCACACGTCCCCGGTGTCGGGGATGCTGCGGGCGAGCTGCTCGGTCTCGGCAGCCGTGCGGATTATCCCGAGCTCGTCGCGAAGCCACTGCACGGCGCTGCCCGTCGCGAAGATGGCCCCTTCCATGGCGTACTGGGTGGGCTCCCCGTCGAGACTGGCAGCGACGGTGGTGAGCATCACCGTCTGCTCGCGATGGCGCCGGGCGCCGGTGTGGGACAGCACGAACGACCCTGTGCCGTAGGTGTTCTTGGTCTGGCCGGGGTGGAAGCACGCCTGGGCGAACAGGGCCGCCTGCTGGTCGCCCAGCAGCGCGGCAATGGGCACGCCACGCAGATCCTCCCAGGTGGTCTCGCCGAAGCCACACAGGCTCGGGCGCACCGACGGCAGCACCTCCCGGGGGACATCGAGCTCGGCGAGCAGCTCGTCGTCCCACTCGAGGCGCTCGATGTCGAACAGCATGGTGCGGCTCGCGTTCGTCACGTCGGTGGCGTGGACGCTGCCACCGGTGAGCCGCCAGAGAAGCCAGGCGTCGACCGTGCCGAAGCAGATCTCCCCCCGCTCCGCCCGCCGGCGCAGCCCGTCGGTGTGGTCGAGCAGCCAGGCTATCTTCGTGCCGGAGAAGTAGGGGTCGATCACCAACCCGGTACGGTCGCGCACGAACCGCTCGAGGCCGCGGGACCGCAGGTCGTCGCAACGGCGGGCGGTGCGGCGGTCCTGCCAGACGACGGCGTTGGCGACCGGCTCGCCCGTCCGGCGGTCCCACAGCACCACAGTCTCACGCTGGTTGGTGACGCCGACAGCAGCGAGCTCGTCGGGCCGTACACCTGCGTGCGCCAGGGCTGCACCGGCCATCGCTACCGTCGCCCGCCACAGATCCTCGGGGTCGTGCTCCACCCAGCCGGGCTGGGGGTAGTGCTGCGGGAGCTCCGAATACGCCCGTCCCACGATCCGGGCGTCGCCGTCGAGCACGAGCGCCGTTGTGCCCGTCGTGCCCTGGTCGACGGCCAGGACGTGGTTGCCGCGGATGCCAGCCATCGGCGCGGCAGGTTACCCAAGAGCATGGCCCAGCTCCGCCGGCCGCCTGCTCTCTACGAGGTCCCCACGCCCGCTCGGTGGGGCTGCCGGGCGCGATGGCACCCAGCCAGGAGCTGGGCTACTTGAGCTCGACGCTGGCGCCAGCGCCCTCGAGCTGGGCCTTGGCCTTCTCGGCCTCGTCCTTACCCACGTTCTCGAGGACCGGCTTGGGTGCGCCATCGACGAGATCCTTGGCCTCCTTGAGCCCGAGGCTCGTGAGGGCCCGGACCTCCTTGATGACCTGGATCTTCTTGTCGCCGGCAGCAACGAGGACGACGGTGAACTCGTCCTTCTCCTCCTCCGCTGGCGCCTCGGCGGCTCCGCCGCCGGCGCCAGGCATCGGTGCGAAGCCGCCGAGCGGCATCGGCGCGGCCGCTGTGACGCCGAAGCGCTCCTCGAAGTCCTTCAGCAGCTCGGACAGCTCGAGGACCGTGAGGTTGGCGATGCTGTCGAGGATCTCTTCCTTGGTTGCCATGGTTGGGCTGCTCCTTGGATGCGGGTCGGTGGACGGTCTCAGCTGGTGGCGGTCTCGCCTGCGGGATCTTCAGCGGACTCTTGGGCGGCGACCTGGACGGTGGTCACAGGCTCCTCCGGGGCGGCGGCCGCCACCGCGGCGGCAGGGGCCTCGCCGGCCGGCACCGGCTCAGCCTCCTCGCCCAGCTTGTCGCGCAGGGCAGCCAGGCCGTAGGCGAGGTTGCGCGGCAAGGCTTGGAGGAGGCTGGCGAACTGCTGCAAGGGCGCGGCCAGGCCACCAGCGAAGCGGGCGAGCAGCACCTCCCGGGAGGGCAGCTCGGCGAGGGCGGCGGTGCCGGCCGCGTCGAGGATCTTGTCCCCGAGGACACCGCCTTTGATCACGAGCATCTGGTTGACCCGGCTGTAATCGCGGAGCGCCTTCGCCACCGCGGCCGCGTCGCCGTTCACGAAGGCGACCGCCGTTGGTCCCTCGAGCATCCCGTCGAGCTCGTGCAATCCGAGCGCGCGCGTCGCGAGACGCACGAGGGTGTTCTTGTAGACCTTGTAGTCGCCGCCGTTCTTGCGCAACTCCCGCCTCAAGGCGGCGAGGTCCTTCACCTTGAGACCCCGGTACTCGGTGAGGATGACGGCATCGGATTCGTCGAGGCGCATCCTGACCTCGTCGACGACGGCCACCTTCTCGGGTCTCGGGTTGTCCATGGGGCCACCTCCTCGGCGGGTCTGCATCCGCACCACGACACGCGAGCGGGGACCCGGAGGAGGGTGCCTCTCGCCTCGTCTGGCCGGGCCCTGCGGCCCGTTTCAGCGCCCCGCGGGGCGCACCGGATGTCTACGGCTTTTGGCTCTACCGCCGAGGGACCGGCGGTAGACTCGTCATGTTAGCCCAACCAGTGCGCTGGGCGCCATCCGCCAGCCCGGGCGGCGGCAGGTCAGGCGTTGGCTTCGTCGTAGGCGCGGCGCACCTCGGCAGGAATCCGTCCGCGCGCGCTGATGGAAAAGCCGTGGTTGCGTGCCCACTCCCGGATATCGGAGGTGCCGCCGGTGCCTGTGCTCGGCGTGCCGCGGCGCGAGCTCACGGCCGGAGCGCTGGCAGCAGACCGGCGCCGGCGAGTGGCACCGTTGGCGACGCGCGCCACGCTCATCCAATGCGAGAACAGCTCGGTGACCTCCTCGAGGTGCTGGTCGCACAGCTCGAATGCATAGTTGGAGCCGTCGTAGCCGAACGTCACCGTTTGGACGGCCGGCACCTCGTCCTCGTCGAGGTCACACGTCAGCACGACCTGAACCTTCTGCGCCATGATTTCGACCTTTCTGTCCCTCGGGGGTTTGTTTGCTCACGAGCCGGGGTGGAGACCGCTTGGGGAGCCGAACGGGCGGCCGACGGCCATCAGCGCGTGTGACTGTAATCCTATCGCGTGCGAATGCAAAGCATTCCGGGACGACGCAAGCCAGAAGGTTGGGGGGAAAGGCCGCCCTGCGGAGGAGTGGGAGGCGTCAGATGGGGGCGCCGGCGAGGTCCTCGTCGGTCACACGAAGCGCGTTGACATCGACGTCCACGCCAGGGCCCATCGTCGAGGAAACAGCCACCGACTTGATGTAGCGGCCCTTCGCCGCCGCCGGCTTTGCCCGGTTGACCTCGTCGATGACCGCTCGGAAATTCTGCATCAGCGCCAGGCGGCTGAAGCTCGCCTTGCCGATCGGCACCTGCACCACGCCCCTCGACCGGGTGTCTGCCCGATATTCGACACGGCCCCCCTTGAAATCGGTGACCGCCTTGGCGACGTCCGGGGTGACCGTCCCTGTCTTGGGGTTGGGCATCAGCCCGCGTGGCCCGAGCTTGCGCCCGAGCCGCCCGACCTGTCCCATGAGGTCAGGGGTGGCGATGGCTACGTCGAAATCCATCATCCCGCCGTCGACCGCTGCTACCAGATCGTCGGCACCCACGATGTCAGCGCCAGCGGAGCGAGCGGCCTCCGCCGCTGCACCAGCGGCGAACACGGCGACCCTCACGTCCTTGCCGGTGCCGGCGGGCAGGGCGACAGTTCCACGCACCACCTGGTCTGCCTTGCGGGGATCCACTCCGAGCCGCACGGCCAGCTCCACCGTCTCGTCGAACCCGGCGCGTGCCAGGCTCTTCACCAAGTCGAGCGCCTCACCCGGCGCATACGAGCGTTGCCGATCGAACCGCTTGGTGGCGTCGATGTACTTCTTTCCTCGCTTCGGCACATGGCCTCCCTCGGCTAGCGGACGGGCGGGGCGAGGTCCTCCCCTGCCTCGTCGTGGTGGTCAGCTGACTTTGATCCCCATGGAGCGGGCAGTCCCCCGGACCTGGGCCTTGGCCGCTTCCAGGTCGTTCGCGTTGAGATCGGGCATCTTGATCTGCGCGATCTCGGCGATCTGATCATCCGTCACCGTGGCAACGGTCTCACGACCAGTGGTCTTGGCGCCCTTTTCGACGCCGGCAGCCTGGCGCAGCAGCACCGGGGTCGGCGGGGTCTTCAGCACGAAGCTGAAGCTGCGGTCGTCGTAGATGGTGATCTCGACGGGGATCACCTGCCCGACGCGGTCCTCGGTCTGGGCGTTGTACTGCTTGACGAACTCCATCGTCTGGACACCGTGGGGGCCGAGGGCCGTACCGACGGGCGGTGCCGGCGTGGCCTTTCCTGCCGGCAGTTGGATCTTGACGATGGCGATGACGCGCCGCTTGGCCATGGTGGCGGACTCCTCTTACAGTTTCGCCACTTGGGCGAACTCGAGCTCGACGGGCGTTTCCCGACCGAAGATGTTGACGAGGACCTTGAGCTTGAGCTGGTCCTCGTTGATCTCGGCGATGGTGCCGGTGAAGTCGGCGAACGGACCCTCCTTGACACGCACCGACTCGCCCGTCTCGTACTCGAGGCGGGGACGACCCCGGCGCTGGCCTTCGGTCTCGGTCTCGGGCGTCACCGACAGGATGTTCTCCACCTCCTTGCGGGACAGCGGCGTCGGGCGAGCCCCCAGCCCTACGAAACCGGTGACCCCGGGCGTGTTGCGCACGACGTACCAGGAGTCGTCGTCGAGGTCCATCCGCACCAGGATGTACCCGGGGAAGACCTTCTTGGAGACAACCTGCTTCTTGCCGTTCTTGAACTCGATGACGTCCTCCATGGGGATGACGACCTCGAAGATGCGCCCCTCCATGTTCATCGACGCGATCCGGCTCTCGAGGTTGGACTTCACCTTGTTCTCGTAGCCGGCGTAGCTGTGCACGACGTACCACTTGCCTGGGCGGTCATAGGGGCTCTCCGGGCGCGCCGGCGCTGCCGCCTCCTCCTCGACCACGCCGGCCGTGGCCCCCTCCCCGACGCCTTCGGGCGACGGGAGCTGGTTCTCCTCGCTCTCCTCGTCCGCCATCAGGGGTTGAAGATGAAGTTGGCGGCGTGCTGGAACCCGACGTCCAGACCGAAGATGAACGCCATCAGGATGGCGAGGGTGATCAGCACGACGGTGGAGTAGTTGAGGGTTTCGGCGCGGGTCGGCCACGCGACCTTGCGCATCTCCACGTTGACCTCGTGGAGGAACTGGCGGGGCCCGACCCGGTGGCGGCTCGGCGCCAGGGCCTCCCGCGCCGTACGGGCGCTGCTCTCCCCGGCCAGGTCGGCGAGCCGGTCCGTCTCCGTCCGCGAACCTGCGACCGCGACCGATCCGTCCGCGCCGCCGCGGGCAAAGGTGCCGTCATCGGGCACGACCTCGCCGTTGGCGTCGCCGCGGCGCTGCATCTGTCGCCGCTGTTGTCGGTTCATGCTCACGGTGCTGACCTTCCAGGAAGCGGAAGCAGGGCAGGAGGGACTCGAACCCCCAACCGCCGGTTTTGGAGACCGGTGCTCTGCCAAATTGAGCTACTGCCCTCGGCGGGGCGGGTCCTTCCCGCCGCTCGAGGATAGCACCGCCCACCCCCGGACCGTCCGGCGGGCCCTGAGCCCGGATGACCCGTGGTCCGGCGGACGGCGACGTGAGGCGAGGGAACCGCTAACTTCCTCCCGTGGCCGACCATGCCAACGAGGAGGACGCCGACTTCGAGGTTGACCGCCGCGACGAGCAGGGCGTCGCTGTCTTCCTCGTCGGCGGCGAGCTCGACCTGGAGACGGCTCCCACCCTGCGCCATCGCCTCCATCACGCCTTGGACGGGGGCGAGGCGCACCTCGTCGTCGATCTGACCGAGCTGTCGTTCATGGACTCCACCGGGATCAGTGTCCTCGTCGAGAGCCTGAAGCAGGCTCAGCGGGCCGGCGGGAGCCTGGTGTTGCGCAACCCGACCCCCGCCGTTCGGCGGGTGCTCGACATCACCGGCCTGCTCGGAACCTTCGGGTTGGACTGATCCACGCCGGCAAGCGGCCAGACCTGGTTGGGCAGGCGGGCGAGCCACCGGTAGGCTCGGCACATGGCATCTACGAGCTCGCTGGCCGCC
>JAJZJY010000178.1 GCA_021809885.1 Actinomycetes bacterium | reverse complement strand
ACCCAGCCGAAGAGCCAAGCCACCGCGCCAGCACTCGACCCGACCGGAGCTGGGATGGACGCAATCGAGCCGAAGGCACCGGATCGGCCGGGCTCATGCCCGACATGTCATCAACACCGTCGAGCCCACCGCTATCACCACCGCGGATGGCAGCGAGGCACTTTTGTGGGTCGGGCCCGACGGTCGGGGCCTGGAGTTGGAAGTCGTCGCTGTGGCCCTACAGGGGTTGTACCTAGTGATCCACGTCATGCCTACCGCGCTGAGAGGAGGCGCTTCATGACCGAGTCGGCACGGATCCACGACGAACAGGTCAGAGACCGAGGCACGGTCGACCTCGACAAGCAGGACGTCCGCTTGGCGGACGGCACCCGGCTCACCGAAGCCAAGGCAGCGGAGTTGGCCGCCGAGATTCTCGAGCGTGCGGGGCGGGGACGTCCCTCACTGTCGCGCTCGGGTGCCCGGTCGCCCCAGCTTCGGCTCAGCGTGCCAGACGAGCTTCGCAGCAGACTGCTCCAGCGGGCTGAAGATGAGCACTGCAGCGTCTCCCACCTCGTGCGAGACGCCTTGGAGCACTACCTAGCGTCGTAGGCGGGCTGTCCCGCTGGCCGATCCCCTTGCGCGCAGCCGCCCTCGCCCGGGCCAGTGGGCAGGGGCCGCCCCGAACTGGCCGATCTGCGCTCAGCCGCGGCGGTCGGGTGGCACCCACCCGGCCGCGCGATACTCGGCGTTTGGCCCGCCCAAGCAGAGACGTGAACTCGGTCCCGAGCGGACGCAGAATAACGACTGGGACCCGGCGTTTCGTGCGACGTTCGTCTCGGTGGTCGACCGCGGTTACGGGACACCGTCCGAGGGGGTCGACAAGACCCGTCGATAGTGCTCTACGCCGCGACGGTCACCGAGATGAGTTGGGGAGTGCCGCGCTCCTCCGGGACCGGTTCGCCGTCGGCTTCAAGCCCGGCAATGTGCGTCTCGATGGCCTCCACGGCCCGGGCCTGGCACTCCTCGATCGTCTTCCCACGGGTGGAGCATCCCGGCAAGGCGGGCACGGTGACGAAGTAGCCCCCGTCGGGCTCGGGTTCCACCACGATCGAATAGGTACGCACTGGGCTCATCGTCTCACAGTCGAGCTCGCAACTCGTCGGCAGTCACTCCCGCCTGGCTCATGATCGACCGGAGAAGGCCGGGTCCGAGGGTCTCTCCGGCGTGCACCGGCACCGTCACTCGGCCACCACGAGCGGGGTGCTTGAGGTGGACATGTGACCCACGTTGAACGACGACAATCCAACCGAGCCGCTCAAGCGCTCGAACCACCTGGCGGCCGGTGCAGCGTGGCAGCGGCGGCATGCCGCCAGGGTGCGGGGTACTTGTAGCAGCGCTGTGGGAACCCTGCCAAGCCCCGGTGTCTCCCGGCCGGCGTTACGGCTCACCACCCATCCCACCAGGCACTGGACGGTCTCGGGTGGCCACGCCGTGGCTCGTCAGGCTGTTGCCTTCAGGTCGACGATGATCGTTAGGCCGAGAGCGGTTGCGACACGCTGGAGCGTGGTCAAGGTGGCCCCGACACCGCCGGCCTCCAGGCGGTCGACTGCTGCCTGGCTCGTTCCCATGCGCCGTGCCAACTCGCGCTGGCTGATCCCGGCCGCCTCTCGTGCCTGTCGTACTCTTTCCCCGACTTCAGCGGCGAGCTTGGCCGCTGCATAGGCGCGGTCGTACTCGGTCCGCTCGGTTGGGTTCATGGCGTCCAGGCGCTTGGTCTTCAGGTCCTGCCAGCTTGTTGGCATGGTGACTCACCTCACTCGTCTGCCGTGTGGGACTGCTCGATGCAGCGCCCCATCGCGGTTCGGGCCCTGGCTACTTGTGTCCGCTCGTTCGAGCGTTGCTTGCGAAATACCGTCAAAAGGACGATCCTTTGGTCCCCCGGGAAAAAGAACGTGATGCGCCGTATGAGCCGCCCGAGGTCGAACCGAAGCTCGAAGAGCCCCTCGCCGAGGGATCGTGAGTACGGCATCCGAAGCGTCGAACCCCGGTCGGCAAGGCGGTCGACATGAAACGCGACGGTGGCGAGTTCGGCCGGGTTCAGACCGTCCAACCATCCCTGTACCTCGGGCTCCAACTCGACTGACCATTGTGACACCACAGATGATGTCACCTTACGGTCCAGTGGTCAAGCCCGGCGGGGGATTCTTATGCGACGCCTGCTGCTGTTGGCGAGCTGTCCCCCCTATCCACGGTGACCGGTGCCAACTCCAGCCGTGGCATAGTGCCGGTAGGGGCGCACCGAACGCTCACGCAGAAATAGCATTCGCCCGTCATCAAGGCGAGCCGATCGACGGCTCCGACGTCAGGCGAGCTCGGGCCCGATGGGCTGCGGCTCCTTGGCGGGAAACACGGGAAAAAGACGAGTCAGCGCAGGTCGAGCCCGCGGTCCGCCTGACGTCTGAACCGTCGTTCTCGTGTGCAGGAGCGAGCCCGGGAGGCGGCTTCGCCGCGCGCCCAGATAACTTGCTCGGCGCTGGTTGCCTACAATTTCGGTCCATGAGGGTCGACGGAGGCGCGTGGCTCGAGCAGTTACCCGCCGAGCTGGCTGCGCAGCGACGACTGCTCGAACGACTCTTGGCAGTGTGCGAGAACGATGAAGGAGTCCGCTGGCTCACCGTCGGATGTTCTCTGGCGAGGAAGGCAGCGGATCCGCTCTCCGATCTCGACCTGGCCTTGGGTGTCACTGACGAACAGCTCGACACTGCCTGCACCCGGGTTCGTTCGGCCGTCGAGACGCTCGGTGATGTCGTGGAGAGCTTCGCCCACCAGCTCCCCGGCATCACCTTGCCCCACCAGCGGATCTTCGCGCAGTACGCCGATCGTACCCAGATCGACTTGGTCGTCGTCCCCGCGTCACAAGTCACATTCTCGTCCGCGACGGTCGCCCTGTACGACGCCGACCGGCGCCTCGTCCTTCAGGCGAAGCCATCACCGACGCCGCCCATAAAAGTCCGCGAGTGGGCCTTTCTCGCCCTCTGCGCACTGGCGGACCTCGGTAAGTACCTGCGGCGGCGATCCCCTTGGGAGGCGATGGAGCGCCTCCATCAAGCGCGGGGCGAACTATGGAAGCTCATCGCCGTAATGCTCGAAGTCCCCGACCCCCAATACGGGCTCACCAGCCTCCTCGATTTCGCTCCAGACCAGGTGCCGGCCGACATGACGACGACGGTGTCTGACCTCCAACCGGACCACCTCCTCGCCGCGGCGGGACACGTTGCGAGACTCCTGGGTGCCACAAGACTTCTCCTCCCGGAGGAAGCACAAGCAGTGTTCCCCGACGCGATGCTGCAGTACATCACGGAAGACTTGGCCTCGCTTGAGATATTGAGCACCTGACATCCGCGCCGATTAGCGCAGAACGGCACCACTCCCACCAATCCACAGCCTGGAGCTGGCGCCCCGATTCGGCGTTCTGGCACCAGCACGAGCCGTGGTGGGTCGAGGTCCGACCGCACCCAGTGCACTTGCCTTCTGACTCTGTGGCAGCGGACTCCTGAAGCTGACACTCGGCCCTACCGGGATCGTCGTCCCGGTAGACGGTCGGCTTGCGGGACGGGCCTGCCGGTCGCGTCGCTGCGGCGGCGGTGAAGCGAGACGCGAGCTGGGCCATGGCTTCGCGAAGTTCGGCCGCCTTCGACCCGGAAGCCGAAGGGGAGGCGCGCCAGCCACTCGCTTGCGTACATAGCGGGGTGGCTCGTGGTGCCGACGAGCTTGCACCCGGAGTCGCAGGGCTCGAGTCGGCCCATGGGAGGTCGGATCCAGCGGACGACTTCGTCGAAGGGAGCGTCGAAGCTCACCGTGGTCTGAAACTCCCGGCCGCGCCCGAGGTGCTCTTCGAGCTCAGCAACCGCGTCGAGGTGCTCGCGCGGCTCGAAGCTGCGGGCGGCGCGGGGTGACGGCGCGGACCCGGTCGATCCGATAGGTGCGGGTTGCAGCCGCGCGATGGGAGCGGCAGAGCAGGTACCAGTACCCGTGACGGGTCACGACCGCCCACGGGTCGACGTGCTCTTCCCACGACGTGCCGCTCGCTCGGCAACACCCAAGTGATCGGCGAGCTCGTGTGCCCTATTCCCGGGGCGCGCGCCGAGCATTTCGAGCGCGCGGGCCGTCGGGCTGGCATCGGCGGGCACGGGGACGAAGGTAGAAGCTTCCGGGTTGAAGACGAAGTATATCGTCCTGAATGGTCTCTACAGTGACGCGCGAACCGGGGTCCTGCGCCCCCGGACAGATGGAGAGAGGGAGGCTATGAACATCGTGCTCATCGCCGGGCTGTGGCTCGATGGATCGGTGTGGGCGGAGGTCTCCAACCTTCTCGTCGGCTTCGGTCATCGCCCGGTGCCCCTCACCCTCCCTGGCCAGGGCACAGGAGAGCGCTCCGCCACGCTCGAAGATCAGGTGGCGGCGGTGGTCGAGGCGGCAGACGCAGCCGAGGGCAGGCCGATGGTGGTCGGCCACTCCGCGGCGGCCAGCCTGGCGTGGATCGCCGCGGACCGCCGGCCCGACAGGGTTGCCAAGGTCGTCCTCATCGGCGGGTTCCCCTCCGCCCACGGCGAGCCGTACGCGGATTTCTTCGAGCCGACCGACGGGATCGTCGGCTTCCCCGGGTGGGAGCGCTTCGAGGGGCCTGACGCTGCCGATTTGGACGACGAGGCGAGGCGGCGCTTCGAGGCTGCCGCCGTACCGGTGCCCGAAACTGTGACGAAAGGTTTGGTGCGTCTCGGCGACGAGCACCGCTTCGAGGTGCCGGTCGTGGTCGTCTGCCCCGAGTTCAGCCCCGCCGACGCGCGTGGTTGGATCGACGCCGGCGAAGTCCCAGAGCTGGCCCGAGCCCGCCACGTCGAACTGGTCGACATCGACTCAGGGCACTGGCCGATGCTCACCAAGCCTGCCGACCTCGCTCGCATCCTGGCCCACGCCGCCGATGCCTGAGCCCGCCGCAACCCCTGGCACCGGTCCCTCGGATCCGAAGTACACCATCCGACCGCTCGACGCGTCCACCTGGGACGCCTTCGCCGACCTCGTCGAGCGCAACAACGGGATCTACGGCGGCTGCTGATGCGCCGGCAATCACACCGAGTACCAGCGAGGGGTGAGCGACCCCCGCACCCTGAAACACGAGCTGGTCCACGCCGGACGAGCCCACGCCGCTCTCGTGTTCGACGAAGACGGCCGCGCCCAAGGCTGGTGCCAGTACGGCAGCCCCGACGAGCTCAACTTGAAGCACGCCCGCGCGTACTGGGCGGACCCGCCGCCCTCGGCGCATTTGCGGATCGCCTGCATCTTCGTCGACAAGTCACATCGCGGCCAGGGCGTCGCTCGGGCCGCCCTCCGAGGTGCCCTCGGCCAGATAGCAGCCGCAGGAGGCGGTCTCACCGAGGCGATCTCCGAGACCACTGTCGGTCGGCAAGCCCAAGGACGGTTCCTCTTCAGCGCGACGGTCGAACTGTTCGAGCATCACGGCTTCACTCGCCGTCGCCAGGTAGGCAAGCACGCGTGGATAGTCAGCCGCCTGGTCGACCCCACCCCGATTCCTCTTCGAAGACACACGATCGACCTAAGTCAAGAAGGTACAACATGAAGTCTCGGACGCAGGGAATGTGGTGGGGCACCGCGATCGAGGCGCCGGATCCAGGCGCCCTGGCGAGGTTCTACTCCGAGTTGCTCGGTTGGCCCATCGGGCACGAGGAACCAGGCACGGCCATCCTGGCCGCGCCCGAGGGGTCCATCTTCGTGGTGTTCCAACAGGCGACCGACTGTGAAGCCCCTGTGTGGCCACCGGTCCGAGACGAGAAGCACCCGATGATGCATTTCGACTTTCAGGTCGGGGACCTCGATTCGGCTACCGCAGAGGCGGTCGCCCTCGGGGCGACCATGGCCGCCTACCAACCGCAAGAGAATGTCCGGGTTCTCCTCGACCCCGCCGGGCACCCCTTCTCTCTCTGCCGGGACCACGGTTAGGACTTCGGGCGCTCACCGGCACGTAGCGAGCAGCCCAACTCCGAGCAGGAGGGCATCGTCCCGGCGTCTCCGGCGAGTCGTGAGTGCCGGATGGGGATCGGTGACCGGACAGGAACGGGACTGCCGGATCGTCACTGACAAACCTTGGAGCTTGACTCTCCAGTTGGTGGAGGCCTCATGATCGATGACATGGTGATCGGCCAGCTGGCAGCGAGCACTGGACTGTCGGTGCGGACCCTGCGGTTCTACGCGGACGCGGGTGTGCTGCCCGAGTCGGGACGCACGGAGGCGGGCTACCGGGTCTTCGGGCCCGACGCCGTCGCCCGGGCAGGCCTCGTTCGCACGTTGCGTGAGCTCGGCGTGGGGCTGGACGACATCAAGGCGGTGCTCGCCGCGGAGACATCGCTGGTCGACGTTGCCGCCGAGCACGCCCGCGCCCTCGACGCCCAGATCGCCATGCTGCGCCTGCAGCGTGCCGTGCTGCGCGCCTTCATCGGATCCACCGACCCCAAGGAGCTGGAACGCATGACCGACCTGATCACCCTCACCGCCGAGGAACGCCGGCGCATCGTCGACGACTACCTCGACGCCGTCTTCGGCGACCATCCCGGCGCTGTGGCCGACAAGCTGCGCATGGGTACCCCCGAACTGCCCGAAGACCCTACGCCCGACCAGGTCGCCGCCTGGGTCGAGATCGCCGAGTTGATGCGCGACCCCGACTTTGTCGCCTCCAGCCGCGCGATGGCGCAACGGGCGCTGGCTGAAGGGCCAGAGCCAGATGTCGAGGTTGGCAAGGCGGTCGGCGAGCTCGCCGGTCGCGCAGCCCGAGGTGGGGTCGACCCGGCCTCGCCCGAAGCCCTCGAGGTGGTCAAGCGTCTCGAGGCCATGAGCGCCAAGCCGCCGGAGGACCGTCTGCATGTCGCCGAGCGGATCGAGGCCTTCACCGACCGGCGCGTCGGCCGCTACTGGACCCTCGTCGGCATCGTCAACGGCTGGGATCCAAGCCAGGCACCCGACGACATCATCGAGGCTTGGGAGTGGTACGGCCGCGCCCTTCGCGCTCACGCGTAAGTGAGCGAAGTCCTGTCCCCCGTCCCTGCCCCAGCACCGGGTGCCTGCTCGCCGGGGATCAGCCGGGCCATCTATGGGATGCCGATGTTCGCGACCCTGCTCGTGTCGGATCTGGAGGCCACCGTGTCTTGGTACGTCGAGGGACTCGGGTTCGTGAGCCTGTTCACCGTGCCGGGACCCAGCGGCCCGGCTCTCGTGCATCTACGACGCTGGCAGTTCCAGGATCTGCTGGTGCGCCCCGCGCTGGGTGCCCTCACCGCCGGTACGGGCTGCACGCTGAGCTTCGCGGCTGTCTACGACGAGATCGAGGCGCTGGCTGCTCGCTCCCGAGCGCACGGAGCGGGCAACGTCGAGGGGCCGATCGATACCCCGTGGAACACCCGTGACCTCACGACTACCGATCCCGACGGCAACGTCGTGGTGTTCACCGCCGCCCGGCCACCTGGGTCGGAGGACGCGGCCTTCTCACAGCAAGTGAGGCGTTGGAGCACCGCGCAAGGCCTCCTCGATCGCTGACGTCCGGTAGAGGATCGTCCGGTGGCTCAGAGAGCTGGTCTGTCATGCTGGCGCGCGTGGTTACGCATCGACGCCGCGGCCGTGGCGAAGCTTGCTGGCTTGCCGCCGGATACGGGGGACTTGCCGGGTTCTTCGTGCTGGAGCGACTCCTTCGTCAACCCGGCGGACCCTCCGACCTGCAAGCCTCCGGTGACGACCGGGGAACCACGAAGCTGATCATCGCCGCCTACGGACTGGCCTTGGACGCCCCTTCCTGACCCGGTGGCTCCCGGGACGGCCTCTGCCGCCAGTCGCGGCCCCTGCTGGGCTGGTGGTGGAGGCGACGGGTCTGGCATGGCGGACGTGGTCGATGCGAACGCTGGGTCGCTCCTACTCCCGGAC
>JAJZJY010000177.1 GCA_021809885.1 Actinomycetes bacterium | reverse complement strand
CGTCTCGCCGACCGGGCTGACAGCCTAGAACTGACCGCCTACCAGTTCGGCTTCGGACTAGCCTGGATCGCCCCAGTCTCGATGGTGCTCTACCTCACCCGCAGCACCCCGACGCCGACAGGACACGACCTGCGCTATCTCATCGGAGCCGCCACCTTGGGCCTGGGTGCCTTCAGCCTCGCCTATCTCCTCTACAACTACGCCGTCGGAGAGGTGCCCGTCGATGTGGCCGGCATCGCCCTCAACCTCATCCCCCTCTTCGGTGTTGCAGCCGCCTACACCATGCTCCACGAACGCCTCTACACGTCACAACTTCTTGGCGGACTCCTCATCCTCGCGGGAGTAATCGTCTTCAGCACTCGAACGGAAAGCAGCCTCACACCCGAAGCGCCCAGCCAATGAACCGGGGCGTCCCCGTCGTGCGTCGACCAACGTCCTACCAGTATCACCTCGAGGACGAGGATGAGGCGTCTGAGTCGACCTCGACCCGAGCGGTGTCCACTGCCGGTCCGTGCGCACAGGGAAGCAAGCGGCATGAGATCACAATCCAGGCACTGTG
The DNA here is from genome assembly GCA_021809885.1 of Actinomycetes bacterium. Classification (GTDB taxonomy): domain Bacteria; phylum Actinomycetota; class Acidimicrobiia; order Acidimicrobiales; family Palsa-688; genus JAKAQB01. The sequence goes on along the minus strand of JAJZJY010000177.1, from coordinate 7,427 downwards.
AGTGGTCCCTCAGCCGAGCGCCTGTTCCGGGGCAAGGAACGGCGCTTCCGCGACCAAGTCGACCTCGGTACGTTCGTCTCCGTCCCTCACGGAGAGCCGGACAAGACCGTGCGCCTCGCGGACGACGCCTATCTCCAACCCGGCTCGGCTCAGCGTCTATTGGACGAGCGGGCGTACAAGATCCACGGACTCAGGGCAAGCCCCAAGAAGTCCAGGTCCGGAGTGAAACGGTCCACGTCTCCGCGGCTGACCAACGCGCCGCTGCCAGCCAAGGCGAAGTCGTTGCCTTCGATCGTCGGGCCGATGAAGCGAGCGATGCGCTGCTGGAGCGGGCTCAGCATTCGAGTCGGTCGTCCTCACACTCGACGGGGCCCCTCGGCGAGAGAGCGGGTGGCGGGTATGCGGCCGCCGTGGTCGGGGAGGTCGTCACCGTCGGCGTTCCGGACCGGACGGTCCGGCAGGTCAGCACGGTCACCTCGCTGAACCCACCGTGCCGGCTGAGGCGTGCGAGAAGTACCGTTCGACGCTCCTATCTGGCCAGCCACGACGGTCGTTGTGTCGCGTCGTTCTGCGTCCCCGTGAGGGGACTGATGGCCAACCGGGCAGAAGGTGGGGCGCCCCTCAGGATGCTGGCCCGGCGTTCGCGGGAAGGATCCTCCTCGGTGGAGTGACATGCGGTCTGCGAGACTCCTCCGGTGCCCGGTCCGATGGACTGCGGGGAATCCGGCCCGGCGGTGGGCCAGACCAACGGGGCGGCTGTCGTCGCCGGCGGCGGCGAGCCTCTCCGCTTCGTCCCGCGCGACGCCTCGCACGACGACGCCGTCGTCGAGTTCCTCACCGCCAGCGACTGGCCGTTCCATCCCGAGGCGCGCCTCGACGCCGACGGGGTACGTCGACGTGCAGCGGACGGCTCGTTCGACCCCGGCGAGGATCGGGAGTGCTGGTGGGCGCTTCGCGGCGGTGAGCGGGTCGGGCTCGCGGTGATCTTCGATCTGGCCGACCCGACACCGGTGTTCGACCTGCGCATCGCCGGCTCCGCCCGAGGTCGCGGGTACGGCACCGACACGGTCCGCTGGTTGACAGCACGGGTGTTCACCTCCCGCCCCGCAACCGTGCGCGTCGAGGCGACCACCCGCGCCGACAACTGGCCCATGCGTGCCGTGCTCGCCCGCTGCGGCTACGCGAAGGAGGCCCACTACAGCCAGGCGTGGACAGGCGCCGACAGCACCCATGACGCCGGTCGGTTATGCCATCTTGCGCGCCGACTGGCAGACCGGCACCACCACCCCGGTCGACTGGGAAGACCAGCCGGCAAGCCCGAAGGACCGCCCAACCGGCTAGGCGCCGAGCGGGGGCTCAGGCGAGCGTCAGCCCGAAGGACCCTGGAGCTTTCCGACGGCTACAACACCGAACGTCTGGAGGAGGCAGTACGCCGACTCGGCGCTGGTGTCGATGTCTGGTGCGCCGCTCGGGAGGAACCTTCGGTGCTTGGTGGCGTCACTGACCCCGGGCGCCGGTCGATCCTCCCACGCAGCAGATCGATGTGACCCATGTGCCGGGCCTGCTCCCCGATCATCCGACCAGCACCTCGCGCAGGGACATGAGCCCGCCCCCGCTGCCCTGCTGGTTGAGGGTCGTCGATCGTGATGTCGAGACCGCGAGTGTCGGCGACAAACTGTTCGGCAAACTCGACCTCCTTCCGTTGGGCCTCCCACGCTTCTTCGACCACTCGCTGGTCGGCGACCGCTCCGTTGAAGTCGCCGTCGCGGTCGGTGTCGGACCAGAACAGCTTGGGCACCCCCTCGCCGGCCAGCAACAGCTGGAACCGGCTCGCTCAACCTCGGCCCGATGGCGGACCGGGCCGAGCAGCGACAGCGTCGAGGAGTCGATGGAACGCCAGACCATGGCCTCGGCGTCGAGGCCGTCGCACTTCGGGTTGCCGGGTGAGGCGCAAACGGCGCAGCGACTTCACCAGCGTGGTGCGCTCGTCTCCCAGACGTGCTCTGTGTTCACGAGGGTCGTCGTCGGAAAGCTCGCCGTCCTCGGTGAACATGTCTGCCCGGTCGCCTGGTGCTCATAGCTCATCATCAGCAGGTCGCCAGGCGTCGGACAAGCGATTGCCACCCCGATGCCCTTCGCGGACAGAGGCCGCCAAGGACCAGCCCCGAGCACAGCCGCCGCGCGCATTCGTCTCATCCGAGCGGCGGCCCATGGCCCTCGCCCAAGGAACCAGGCGCCCGAATCGACGGGTCGGCGTGCTGGCGGCCTGACGCGGAGGTTGGTCGACATGATGGTCTGTGCCGCCCGCCAACCACTCTCAGCGAAAGGCGGGGGTGGTCGGGAGGGTGCGAGTTCCCCATCGTTGCTGGAGGGTCTGGACCCACGACCGTGCGGCGGCGGCGGTGGTCTGGTAGCCGAGCTTGGTCGCAGTGTCTGCGGCGAGGGTGAAACGGTGGAGCACGGCAGCCCGCCGGGAAGGAGCGCGCCGCTCGGGTGTCCCGAGAGTGTCGTCACGCTGGAGGGCTGAAGGTAGGAACCAGGCCGCTGCGATGAGGGCGAAGGCGAGCGTCGCCACCTCTATGGCTCCCTCAAGCGCGGAGGGGTCAGCGTCGGCCGGGCTGGCGTTGACGGCGTGAACGTAGTGGGCTGTCGCCGCCTCGGCCAGCGCCGCTGGAAGGTTCCACGCACACCAACAGGAGGGCCATGGCACGCGCAGGTAGGCGAGGTCCCAGGCAACATGGCGGAAGGCTGCTTCCTCGAAGTCGATGAGGAACAGCGCAGCCGGGGTCATGACGTTGTTGTCTGGGCATGCGTCGCCCTGCGATAGGGCCTCCCAGGCTGGATCGTCCAGGACGGCGGTCATCGAGATGAGTTCATCGGGAAGGCCAGCGGGCACGGCGAGTCCGACATTGGTGCCCTCGACCACGTTTGGAGTGGCGGCGAGCCAGCGGTTCGTCGGGTCGACCTGCGCCTCGCTCCCGCCTCGATCGACGACGGCTGCACTGAAGCAACGGCGTAACCCGGCGGTGGCCCGGTGGACTCCGGCCATGGTTTCGGCCCAGGTATGCAGCGCCGCTTCCGCAGTCTCGGGGCAGTCGCCGAGCAGGGCGTCCGCCAGGCTTGGGCCAGAACCGATATCGGTCATGACAATGACCCGCTCGCCGGGGTCTTCGGCCAGCAACTGAGGGGCCGGGACTCCGGTCGGCATGACCGACAGCGCCCCAGCTTCGGACTCGAAGCCGGCGGCGTGAAGGAACCGCTTCGTGACTACCTGCTCAGGACCGTCAGCCCCCAGCCGGGGGGCCAGGTGCACGCGCTCCACAACGGTCCGCTCACTGGACTGCAGCCTGTCGACTGCTCGGATCTCGGACCCAGGCATGAGACGGTGGATCACTGCGCCAATCGGGAGCATGGAAAGGTTCTACCTTCTCGCGAGCGCCGTCTCCCAGCACCAGACACACTACAACGGGCGCGGCCCGAGGCACACCCTCCAGGCTCGGCCAGTTGGCTCCGTGCACCGGGGCTCGCTGTCTCCATCCGCCCAGGACACTGCATCCGTAGCGGTCAACGCCTACCTGGCCGTGGCTGAGACAGCACGCCGGCACGACGGGTCGGCGTTCCGCTGGCTCCCGCACTTGGTAGGCTGGGACTACACCAAGAAGGATGCAAGCTTCATGGCGGTTGCCATTACGTGAACGGTCGGGTTATGTGGCCGGCCAGGGTGTTTCTGCTGGTGGGGGCGTCGCGGGAGCTGGTTGCGGCCACATAATCCGGGGGTGCTATCGACAGATCCGGTCGAGCCACTCGAGGAGATCCCGGTCGGCTGTCCAGCTGGGCAGGGGCTCGGGGGTGAGCGATTGGTAGGCGTTCTCGATGGCCTTGCGTTTCGTTTCGGCGTCGGCGCGGGCGTAGATCTCGGTGGTTGATGCGTCGGCGTGGCCGAGCAGGTCACGGATGTAGATCAGGTTGACTCCGGCTTGGAGGAGGTGCATCGCCCGGCTCCTTCTGATCACGTGCGGGGTGATGTTCAAGCCGGGCGCGTAGCCGGGGTCGCGTCGGCGCAACGAGTGGACGTGTCTGGCGAGGATCTTGGTGATACCCCATCGGGTCAATCGGGTCTGTTCGGGCCCTATGAACAGCGGGTCTGCGTCCTTGCCGACGCCGTGGTGGGGCGTGCGACGGGCGAGGTAGTCCTCCAGCAGCCGGGCTGTGGGGTCCATCAGCGGGACGCGTCTGGTCTTGGATCCTTTGCCGTGGAGGGTGACCAGCATCGGGCTGGCTGTGCGGACGTCGGAGGTGTTCAGGTCGCAGATCTCCTGGACGCGGGCGGCGGTGTCGTAGAGCGTGGAGAGCAGGATCGCGTCGCGCAGCCCGCGCCGGGTGGCCGGGTCCGGTTCGGCCAGGAGGGCTTTGATCTCGTCGCCGGTGAGATGTCCCATGTCGGTGGCCGGGGTCTTCGTCTGCTTGATGGCGAGGATCTGGGTGGCCTGGTCGAGGAACTCCGGTCGCTCGATCGCGACGTATCGGGCGAGCGACTTGATGACGGCGAGGCGCTGGTTGCGGGTCGCCGGTGCGTTGCCGCGTTCGACTTGCGGCCAGTCCAGGAAGGCGAGAACCTGCGCCCGGTCGAGGTCGGAGAGCCGCAGCTTCTCGGGTGGGGTTGCCTGCACGTCGCGGAACCAGGTGAGCAGCAGTTTGATCGCGTCCCTGTAGGAGGCGATGGTCTGGGGGGACAGGTCTCGTTCGCCGGCGAGGTGGTCGGTGAGGAACCTCGACAGCCACCTGCCGGCCAGATCCCCGCGGTCGGGGTTGGGGCGGCTCACTGCCCAGCTCCTTTCGGCGCGTCCGGGGTCGGGATGACGTAGCCGAACCGGGCTTGGACCATGGCAGCGAGCTGTGGGTATGCGTCCGCGGTCAGCTGGAGGTAGTACTGGGTGCCACGCAGATCGGCGTGGCCCATGTAGGCGGACAGGTAGGGCAGCATCACCGCCAGGTCGGCGCCGTCGGCCGCCCAGCGGCGCAGGTTGGCGACGGCGAAGCCGTGCCGCAGCGAATGGACGTGCGGGCCGCCCGGGAAGTGAGGGATGTCGGCATCGGCGAGGTAGCGGCGGAACCTGTTGTAGATCGTGGACTTGTCGGCCGGCGTGGAGGGATCGCCGGTGTGAAACAGGTGGTGCGCTGGCTCCGGGTGGGGGTGCGCGGCCGCGACATAGCTCTCCACGGACTCGGCGAGGCGTCGGGTGATGGGCACTACGCGGCCCTCGTGGTTCTTCCCGTCGCGTACTTCGAGCGTCGCACGGGTCAAGTCGACGTCACGCAGTTGCAGGTTGAGCGCTTCGGACAGGCGCATCCCGGTGGCGTAAAACACCCGGAACAGGACTGGGTCCACCAGCGCCCGGTTCGACATCTCCGACAGCGGCTGGGTGTCGATCACGTGGAACAGGCGGCGGATCTCCTCGTCGCTGAACACATACGGCGGTGGCCGGTGGCGGGTCTTCACGCGAGTCAGCACCGGCGGCGCCCACGCCGACCAGCCGAACTGGCGGGCGTGCTCCGCCAGGTCGCGCATGATGATCTCCTCGCGACGGATCGTCGACGCCTTGAGGTGGCGGCCGTAGAGGAACCCCTCGACGGCTTCTTGGATGATCGAGCCGTTCGCATAGCCGTCCCGGCGGCAGTGCTCGGCGAAGCGTCGCAGCACCCGTTCCTGGCGGTCGTAGCGGAACCCGCCGGCGCGGCGTGCCGCGACGAGCGTGTCGATGAGACCGGCCAGCGTCGGTGTGGTCATGGCCGAGCTCCTTCCTCCTCGTCGAGGAGGTCCTCGACGTCAAGGGCGAGGCAGCGCAGGTGCTCGGTGTCCAGCCTGAGGTAGTGCGCGCTGGTCGTGGTGGCCGCCGCGTGGCCCAGGACCGACGTCACGATCGGCGGGGGCGTGCCGGTCTGGAGCATCGCGACCGCCAGTGCCCCGCGCAGCGAGTGCAGGCCGTGCGACCGGCCGGCCGCGAACACGATCCCGGCGCGCCGCGCGTAGTAGCCGAGCCGGCTGCCCGCCGAGGATGAGGAGCCGAACGCGGTGAACGGGTAGCGGTGCTTGACGAACACCTGGCGGCAGACCGTCTCGGGACGGCCGTGGCGGATGTAGTCGATCACCGCCCACCCGACGTCGTCGGGCAACGGCAGCGTCAACGCCACGCCGGTCTTGTGCTGTCTCAACGCCAGGGTCCTGGCCCGCCAGTCGAACCATCCGAGCTCCAAGCGGCGCAAGTCCCCGACCCTCAAACCCAGCCTGGCGGTCAACAGGATCATTGCGTAGTCGCGCTTGCCGATCGCCGATTGCCGGTCGATCCGGTCCAAGACCAGGCGGACATCCCCGGCCGTCCAAGGGTGCGGCGCCGACTGGCCGCGTCGCGGGCAGCGCTGGGGCGGGAGCCGCCCGGCCAGGTCCTCTCGGATCTCCCCGCCCTCGAGCAGGTAACCCAGGAAGTCGGCCAACGCCGAACGCATCGAACCCGTCGTCTTCGGTGCGTAGCGCTGGCGCTGACGCCGGGCCCAATACCCGGCCAGGTCCTGGGCCCCCACCGCGTCGAGGGACTCCCGACCGACCTCCTCGATGTAGGCGAGGAACTGGTCCGCCACGCGCCTTTTCGTCACGACGCTTGCCTCGGCGTTACCCCGCTGTCGGCACGCCTCCAAGTACTCGTCCCTCACCGGGCGAAAACACGCCGGGCAGCGCTCGACCGGTGGCGTTGTCGCCTGCCCCACCTCGGGAACACCCCCCTCCAGGGCCTCCATCAACAAGATCAGCGGCCGGCGTGCGAGTAGGGCACGTCTGCAACTGGTCGGCTCGCGCAGGCCCGCGAGCCGGGATCCTGACCGCTCGGCGATGAAGTCGAGGCAATCCGCCTCGGTCACCGCAGACCGGCCGCGGGTCTCGAGGAACCTGGCGAACGCGCCCAGCTCCGTCTTGTGGCGCTTGATCGTCGTTCCCGACCGACCCGCCGCCGTCAACGCGGCGATCACCCGCCCGGACGCTTCACGGACCTCTGTTACCTGCATGACAATCGGCCTCCCTGATCGTGATGAACGGAAGAGGCGATTCTTCGCCCGCCTCAAGGCGTCAGCAGCGGGGCCCCACGCGGGGAACGCCGAGAGATCCCCCGCAGAGAGGAAAACACCAGTCCCCATCCGACACGCAGCCCAGGCGGACCTTCACCCGCGCACCCTGGATTATGTGGCCGCAACCAACTCCCGCGACGCCCCCACCAGCAGAAACACCCTGGCCGGCCACATAACCCGACCGTTCACGCAATGGCGCAGCCGGTGCGCCCCGAACTTGGCCACTCCCGCCCGCTCGCACGCCGAGTAGACCACCCAGGTCACCCCCGGCCCGCTCAGGGGCCCTCGAGGGGCGATCATCCGGACAAAGA
>JAJZJY010000176.1 GCA_021809885.1 Actinomycetes bacterium | reverse complement strand
CTCCCGGCGGAAGGTTGTTACCCAGGGGTCAGTTGCACTCAGTCGTTGAGGGAGATGGGCTCGTCGTCCATCGGGTCGGCGCCGATCGGTACGTCGCCGGCGACGCCGAAGCCGATCATGCCGGAATTGGCCCGCACGGCCTGGTCGATCTCGAGGAGCACCTCGAGGTTCTCCGACAGGAACTTCTTGGCATTCTCCCGGCCCTGGCCGAGCTGCTCTCCTTCGTAGGTGTACCAGGCGCCCGACTTCTTGACGATGTTCATCGTCACGGCCACGTCGAGCAGCGATCCCTCACGGCTGATGCCCCTGCCGTACATGATGTCGAACTCGGCCTGCTTGAACGGCGGCGCGCAGTTGGAGACCACTATGTCGTTGGCGACGAACGTGTGGTCGACGTCGACCTCGATGTCGTAGATGTCCCGCCACTCCGGCGGGTGCACAGCGACGATCCGGTCGTACCAGACCTCCTCGGTCAGGATCTCCCGCAGGAAGGGGCTGTCCAGCGCCTCCGCGAGCCGCCTGACCTGATCCCTGCGCACGTCGGCACCCGAGCGGAGGGAGCCCACGGGGCGGCCGAACACCTCGGCGACCGCCGTTCCCGCCGGGTCGAGGGTCTGCACGTACCGGATCACCAGGTCGGCGAGAGAGCCAGGCAGGAGGTCGGCGTCATCGCCGGCGGCGAGCGGCTCGGGCTTCCCGAAGCGGCCCGCCCAGCAGGGACGGGCCAGCCGGTCACCGGTGCCGAGCTCACCGGCCTCCCGCCACCCGGTGGCGGTCAGCACCCGGTGGTCCGGTGTCACCCACAGCTGCGCACCGTCGCCGAGCTCGACGCCGATCACCTCGGCCTCGCCCTGGTTGAAGCGCTCGACGATGGGTCGGACCTCGAGGCGGCCCGCCTTGTCCACCGCCACGACCGAGACGCCGGCGCCGCCGTCGACGATCTCCTCGATCCGATGCGTGCGGCCGGTGGTCGGGTCGAAGACGAGCGTGCCGGCGGCGACGCACTTGTTTTTCACGACCTTCACCCGGGTGCGGTTGCCCGTCACCTCGGCCCCGTCCTTGATGGACTCGATCCGGCGGATGTCGAGGCGGACCGAGGAGTAGAACTTGAGGGCGCGGCCGCCTGGCGTGACCTCCGGCGACCCGTAGGAGATCCCGATCTTCTCCCGCAGTTGGTTGATGAAGATCGCGATCGTGTTGGACTTGTTGAGGGTGGCGGTCAGCTTGCGCAGGGCCTGGGACATCAGCCGGGCCTGGAGGCCGACGTGGGCGTCGCCCATCTCGCCCTCGATCTCGGCGCGGGGGGTGAGGGCGGCCACCGAGTCGATGGCGACCACGTCGAGGGCGCCGGAGCGGATCAGCATGTCGGCGATCTCGAGGGCCTGCTCGCCGGTGTCGGGCTGGGAGATGAGCAGGTCGTCCACGTTGACGCCGATGGCCTTGGCGTACACCGGGTCCATGGCGTGCTCGGCGTCGATGTAGGCGCAGATCCCGCCGTTGCGCTGGGATTCGGCCACCACGTGCATGGCGAGGGTCGACTTGCCGCTCGACTCCGGCCCGAAGATCTCCACGACGCGGCCGCGGGGCAGGCCGCCGATGCCGAGGGCGATGTCGAGGGAGAGGGCGCCGGTCGAGATGGCCTCGATCTGCATGTGGGTGTTCTCCCCCATCCGCATGACGGCGCCCTTGCCGAACTGCTTCTCGATCTGACCAAGCGCCATGTCGAGGGCTTTGTCACGTTCCACGGGATATTCCTCTCGCTGCTCGGACGGTACGCCGACAACCCTACGTACCGGGTGTGACAGAACCACACCGGTGTGGTTCCCCGGAGCGTACTACCGAACGCCTGTTCGATGGGGGATCCCTCACATGAGCGGCCCTCCCTCGCCGAGGCGCGCCTGGATGACACGCCGCAAGCCGCCGCCGTCCGGCCCCCGCTCTCCCCTGGGCGTGCACCTGGTGCGAGCCCGGCGCGGGGGTATCCGCGCCTCGCGCCGGCGGTGGTGCTCCAATGGCGGCCATGACCGAGACGGAGCTACTCGACCGGGTCCGGGGCCTGAGGCAACTGGGTCGGTCGCCCAAGGAGATCGCACGCGGGCTGCACCTGCCGCCATCGAAGGTGAGACCGCTGATCGCAGCGCTTGCGGCCGAGCAGGCCGACGACCCGCCCCCACTCGTCGGCTGCTGGGTCAGTGCCGGGTGGGACGAGGGGGGGCTGGCCTGCGTTCTCGTGGCACGCGCACCGCGCTACGGCAGGGTCTCCTGCTGCTGCTACCTCGTGGACACCTGGCTCCTCGGGGTGAAAGACGCTCTCGGCCCCGTAACCATGCACGCAGCGAAGCTCCCGGAGCTCCGCGCCAGGTGCTTCGCCGGCTTCGACGAGCCGCCCGTCCCGGCAGCGATGGAGCTCGCCGGGCACCTGGTGTGGGGCGGGGTCGACTACGCCCGCAGCCTGGGGTTCGAGCCCCACCCCGACTTCGCTGCCGCGGCGGGCCACCTCGACCGGCCGGCAAGCCCGTGCCCGATCACCTTCGGCAAGGACGGCAGGCCCTTCTACGTCGAAGGGCCGTTCGACGACCCCGAACGGATCATTGGCGCCCTGACGCACACAGCGAGAGAGCGCGACCTGAACTTCGTCCCCGCCGCTGCCGGCTGATGACCGTCCACTCCAGCCTTCGCATCCCTGTCGCCCTCCGCGACGACGTCGAGCAGATCTTCGCCCTGACCGACGGCTTCTGCGCCGAGCACCTGGACGGCGAGTACGCCGAGCTGGTCCGGCGGCTGGTCGCCAGGCTGGCCCGCAAGCGCCCCTCCCCCCTCGCGCGCGGGGACCTGCGGGTGTGGGCGGCCACCGCCATCTACACCGTGGGGCGGGTCAACTTCCTCTTCGACAGAACCCAGAACCCCCATCTCTCCGGTGACGACCTGGCCGCCCTCACCGGCGTGGCCAAGTCCACCATGGCCAACAAGGCGGGCGCCGTCTGCCGTCTCCTCGGGATCGGGCAGTTCGAGCCCGAGCTGTGTCGCCGGCGCCTGCTGGAGGACCACCCCTTTGCCTGGATGGTCGAGGTCGACGGCCTCATCATCGACGTACGCGCCCTGCCGCCGCCCCTCCAGCGCGAGGCCGCCGACCGGGGCCTGGTGCCCGGCCTGGCCGAGCTGCGGCGCCGCGAGAAGCAGGCGGCCCTCCGGTAGGGCCGTGGCAGGACGCAGCGGTGGCAGGATGGGGCCGTGCGTGACGCCGCAACACCCGAGGAGATCGCCTCCTACCAGGAGCACGGCTTCGTCGTGCTGCCCTCGCTGCTCGACGCCACCGAGCTCGCCCGGTGGCGAGAGCGCCTCCACTCCGCCCTCGAGCGCCGGCGGACCCGCCTGCCAGACCCGGGCGGCGAGTACGGGGAGTTCTTCCGGTCCGAGCACGAGTACTACGACCGGGTGTTCACCCAGCGCATCGACCTGCGGCTCGACGACCCGGCCGTCGCCGAGCTCGTCTGCTCCCCGGCGCTCGGCCGCATCGCAGCGCAGCTCGCAGGCGCCGGCGGGGTGCGGATCTACCTGGACCAGGCGCTGGTGAAGGAGCCCTACGCCAACCCGACCGGCTTCCATGTCGACGTGCCGTTCTGGTCGTTCAGCTCGCCGGACGCGCTGACGATATGGGTCGCCCTCGACGACGCCACCGCCGAGAACGGCTGCCTGTGCTACCTGCCCGGCACCCACCGCACCCGCCGCTACGACAACGCCGACATCGGCCCGCAGCTCGGGGCGCTGTTCGGGGTGTACCCGGAGTGGCGTTCGATAGACCCGGTGTTCTGCCCGGTCCCGGCCGGCAGCGCCGTCGCCCACAACGGGCTCACTGCCCACGGGGCGGGCGCCAACATGACCCGCCGCCGGCGCTTCGCCATGACCGTCGCCTACATGCCCGACGGGGCCGCCTACAACGGCAAGCAGGACATCATGACCACCGAGGAGGCAGCCCGCCTACGCGTCGGCGACCCGCTCGACGACCCGGTCCGCCACCCGCTGGTCCCTGCCGTCTGAGGACCTGCCGTCTGAGGACCTGCCGTCTGAGGACCTGCCGTCCGGGGGCCGGCCGTCGAGGCGGGCGACGGCGTCGAGCAGGAGCGCCCAGAAACCCTCCACGTCGAGGGTCGTGCCGACGCGGTGCACCGGCACGCCGGCCGGCGCCGCCGAGCCGGCGTCGAAGTCGACGACGGTCATGCCCGCCGTCGCCGCACCGGTCGTCTCCACGACCACCGCCGCCGGCTCGGTGCGCAGCAACCCCGGGCGGATGGCAGCAGCCATGGCCACCGGGTCGTGCATGGCCGGGTCCTCCCCGCCGGCCCCGCCGCTGCGGTACTCGTCGAGCAGCCCGGCGAGGTAGGCACCCACCGGCCCGGTCGCGGCCAGCAGCCGCTGGTGGTCGGGGGTGCAGCGTGCCTGGTGGGTCACGTCCAGGCCGACCATGGTCACCGACCAGGGGGCGGCGAAGACCATGGCGGCTGCCTCCGGGTCGACGTAGATGTTGAACTCGGCGGCCGGCGTCGTGTTGCCCCGGGTGGTGGCACCCCCCATCACCACCACGCCGGCGACGGCATCGGGCAACCCCGGGTCGAGGCGCAGGGCGAGCGCCACGTTGGTGAGCGGGCCGGTGGCGACGAGGGTGACCTCACCCGGGCGGCTGCGCACCACCTCGACGATCCGGTTGGCGGCGTGGCCGCCGAGAAGCGGGACGCTCGAGACGTCGGAGACCGGCGGCGGGCCGTTGCCGAGGCCGGTCTCCCCGTGGATCTCCGGGGCGATGCATAGCTGCCGCAGCAGCGGACGGTCGCAGCCGGCGGTGACGGGGACGGCGGCGCCGGCCAGGGCGAGCACGGCACGGGCGTTGCGGGTCGTGCGCTCGAGGATGTGGTTGCCGGCGACGGTGGTGACGCCGACGAGCTGCACGTCGGGGCAGCCGGCGGCGAGGCACAGGGCGACGGCGTCGTCGATCCCGGGGTCGCAGTCCAGCAGGAGGGGCAGCACCGCAGCTCCGCTACGCGGTGCCGGCGAGGGGCATGTCGCTGAGCTCGATGCCGTGGGCCCCCGACACGGTCTCGATGTCGGTGCCCATCCCGGTCTCGATCCCACCGAAGAACCACAGTGCGGCGCCTAGCAGGCCGACCACCCACACGCACACGTTGAACAGGATCAGGTGGGGCGTGCTGAAGTGCTCCGTCCAGTAGATGGTGCCGATGTAGCCGCCGACGCTGATGAACCGGCACAGGGCGGTGAAGCGGGCCCGGTACTTGGTGGGCCACACCTCCCCCTTGAGCGTGTCCTCGGTGATGTAGGCCAGGTTGACGAATGTGTTGAGGATCACGAGCAGGATCCAGAAGTAGGCCAGGTCCTTGGCCCAGGCGGACTCCGTCCCCCACGCGATGGCGGTGAGCACCAGCGAGCCGGCGTAGCCGACGAGCAGCATCCACCGCCGGCTCCAACGGTCGGCGAGCAGGCCGATGAAGCCGGTGGCGAAGCCGGCGGCGGAGGTGACGAGGATGATGTCGGGGGTGAGCTTGGGGAAGTGCACCGGACCGAGGGTGTAGGTGAGCAGCCCGAAGCCGGTGGTGTCGGCGAAGGCGACCAGGACGACGGCCGTCACGCGCAGCCACAACGGCGGGTACGGCCACCGCCGGCCGGACGCCGGCCTGCGGGCGGCGCGCTCCCTGGCCTCCTCCTGGGCTCGCAGCACGGCCCGCTGGCGGGCCTCGACCTCTTCCGCCCCGTAGAAGTGGAGCATCTGGGCGTTCGCCTCGTCGGCCCGGCCCTTGCGGACCAGCCATCGCGGCGACTCGGGTGTCTTGGTCCGGGCGAGTAGCAGGACGAGCAGCACGCCGATGAGGGCGGAGGCGACCATGGCCCGCTGGAAGCTGTGCGTCCCCGACGACGAGGACAGGTCGACGGCGGCGACGATGAGCCCGCCGAAGTTGATGAAGTTGATGCCCATGAGCGCCGCCTTGGAGCGGTGCTTGGTCGGCATCGTCTCGTGGACCGCGACCATGATCATGTTCATCTCGGCCCCGGCGGCGGCGAGCAGGATGGCGAGGAAGATCAGCAGGACGACGTAGCTGGACGCGAAGTACAGACCGATGGCGCCCACCCCGTAGGTGGCCATCGTCAGGTAGAAGGTGCGCCGCCGGCCGAGCCAGTCGCCGATGGGGCCGGCGATGCCGATGCCGATGATCAGCCAGATCGGCGCCCACGACAGCAGCAACGAGCGCAGGGACGCCGGCTCGTGCACCCAGCCGGTGGCCACCGGCGCCAGCGTGAAGATGTACGCCTCCATCGTGTAACCCAGGGCGAACGAGGCGTACAGCCACGTGTCCGTCTTGGCCCATCGCTCGTCGCGGCCGCCCACCGGCGGCACGGACCGCTCCTCCACAGCCACGGGGAACTCCCTCTACTAGTTGTCGCCTCCCATCATTGCACCGCCCCGTGGGGCTCGACTGGACGTGGTCGCGAACCATGCCGGGAGGACCACTTAGGGTGGGCGGCATGACGGAGGAGCGCCAGGTTGCGGGGAGCGACGAGAAGAGCCGGCGGGAGGCGGAGCCGGTCGACGACCTCGTCACGAGCGTCCACACCCTGGCCACCCCGGGAGGCGAGCTGCGCTACACGGCGAGCGCCGGCCGGGTGGTGCTGCGGGAGGAGGTCCACGACGGCGAGACCTGGGTGGGCAACCTGCCCAAGGCGGAGCTGTTCGTCGCCACCTACGTGCTCGACGGCGCCGAGCCGGCGACCCGTCCGGTCACCTTCGCGTTCAACGGCGGCCCTGGCTCCTCCAGCGTGTGGCTGCACCTCGGCCTGCTCGGACCCCGCCGCGTGGTGATGGGCGACGCCGGCTGCCTGACCCCGCCACCGTGGGGCCTCGCCGACAACGCAGAGACGCTCCTCGCCCACACCGACCTGGTCTTCATCGACCCCGTGACGACCGGCTACTCACGGGTGGTGGAGGGCGGCAAGCCAGGCGAGTACCACGGCTTCGAGAAGGACCTGGAGTCGGTCGGGGCGCTGATCCGGCTGTGGACGTCCCGCAACGGGCGGTGGCTGTCACCCAAGTTCCTCGCCGGCGAGTCGTACGGGACGGTGCGAGCCGCCGCCCTCGCCAACCACCTGCAGCGACGCTACGGCCTGTTCCCCAACGGGATCGTGCTGATCTCCTCGGTCATCGACATGGGCACGATCCGCTTCACCGAGGGCAACGACCAGCCGGCCGCCCTCTTCCTGCCCACCTACGCGGCGATCGCCCACTATCACGGGCGCCACGGCGACCGGACGCTCGAGGAGGTCCGCGCCGAGGCCGAGGAGCTGGCGGCCGGCCCGTACGCGTGGGGCCTCGCTCGCGGCGCTCGCCTGTCCGCCGAGCAGCGCGACGACCTCGTGCGCCGGGTCGCCGCCGTGGCCGGGCTGAGCGAGGCGTACGTCGACCGGGTCGACCTGCGCGTCGAGCACCACCGCTTCTTCCGCGAGCTCCTGCGGGACAGGGGCCTGGTGGTCGGCCGGCTGGACGGGCGGTTCGTCGGCTACGAGGCCGACGGCGGCGGCGAGAAGCCGTCCCACGACCCGAGCAACGTCGCCATCCACGGCCCCTACGCCGGAGCCCTCAACCACTACGTGCGCCAGGAGCTCGGATACCACTCCGACCTGCCCTACGAGGTGCTCACCGACCGGGTCAACCCTTGGAGCTACGCCGAGTTCGAGGGCCGGGCGGTGAGCATCTCCTCGATGCTCGGCGAGGCGATGCGGCACAACCCTCACCTTCAGGTCCACGTCGCCTGCGGTTTCTACGACGGGGCGACGCCGTACTTCGCGGCCGAGCACGCCTTCGCCCACCTGCAGATCCCGGCCCAGCTGCGGGCCAACATCGAGATGCGCCACTACCCCGCCGGCCACATGATGTACGTCCACGAACCGAGCCGGCTGCGCCAGAGCGCTGACCTGGCGGCGTTCGTCCGCGCGGCCGCCGGGCTCGG
>JAJZJY010000175.1:6081-8011 GCA_021809885.1 Actinomycetes bacterium | reverse complement strand
CCGCTGGCGGCGGCCAGGTAGGCGAAGGCGAGCGGGGTCAGCACCCGGTCGTAGGCACTCTCGCGGACGACGATCGCCAGGCGCTCGAGCGTCTTGGGCGGTCCCTCCTCGCCGATGGCCTGTTCTTTCGCAGCTGCATGCTCGGTCGCAGTTTCAGTGCTGCTCGACATCACAGATCACGGTCTCCTCGGGGCCACCCAATACCTGACTAACTTGGTCAACTATATCCGGGGACTGCCCGACGCACCAGCCGGCGCCGTCCCGGGAGTTCAGCGCCGCCGACGCCCACGCGTTCTTGGCTGGGCAGGGACTGGACACCGATCGGCTCGCCCCGCAGGTTGCCGGCAAGGTGTTCAGCGCCTTCGTCCGCGCCGTGAGGCCCTGAGCGGACCGTTCCTCCCTCCTCCGCCTGTCGAGCAGGTCAGCCGAACGTCGCGGGCGCGACGATCTCGGGTATGCCCAGCCGCATCGCCGCCATCGCCATCGACGCCGTCGAGCCGCGGGTAGTGGCCAACTTCTGGTGCCAGCCCAAGGGGTCGGACCAGCGAGCGCGGTGGGAAGAAGGCATCGGCCGGGAGTGACAGGCCCGCCTGGTTGGTTGATGACCTGCTCGATCGGTGGTCGCCCGGCGAGACTCCATGTCGACGGCTTGACGAGGCGAGCACTACGTTTGCGCTGCTCAGGGCGCTGCGACGTCGCGATGGGTCCGATGGCGCCGGTAGTCATTGCGACCATATCCCAGTGGGGGTGGCTGTCACCTCGGCGCTCGCCGGTAGATGGGAGAAGCCGAGATTGCGTGATGCGTGGGTCGCGGGGAGTCGACGGACCGCGGACAGGTACTGGCACGATGGCGGCGGGGCCTGTGTCGTTTGCCCGCATCCAGCGTCGCGGACGGCACCTGACTCGCCGGCCGAGGGGTACACCTTGGCGCTCCTCGTCGAGCTCCTCTGGCTGTACGACGACGGCTCGAGCAGCCCCGAGCGCGGCTGTGTCTCCGCCGGCGCCGCCGGTTGTTACCGCGACATCGTCGTTGCCGCTCTTGGTCCGACCGGGTGGTGATGGGGGCAGCGGTAGACGGCGTCTTCACCGCCGTTGAGCTGGTCGATGGGGTAACCAACGCCGCCGGTGCGATCCTCGGCTGTTGAGGAAGGTGCGCAGTCCTGGTCTTGCTCGAGGCTCGCCACGCCGTCCGCAGCAGCCGATCCGCGAGCGCATCGGTCTTGCCCCAGGGTTTTGGAGGCAGGGTGGGTGTTGGCCGAGGCAGACGCTCATGTGGCGGCCACGCCGAGGCGTCGGGCGCGGCACGCCAACAGCAGCGACAGTCTGGTGTCGGCGTCGGTGAGATCGAGGTCCAAGAGACGCTCGAGGCGGGTGATGCGGTACCGCACGGTGTTGCGGTGCAGGTAGAGCCGTTGCCCGGCGGCGACGGCAGAGCCGCCCTCCTCGAGCCAGGCGGTCAGCGTCCGGACCGCCTCGTCGGCGCGGTCGGCCCGGAGCCGTTCGAGCGGCGCGAGCAGGTCGGCGACGGCAGCCTGCGCCGAGTCGGACGCGTACCAGTCCCGCAGCAGCCGGCCGAGGCCGGCCCCGTCGAAGACGGCGACGCGCGTGCCGGCAGCGTCGGCGGTCAACCCGGCAAGGACGGCGCGGGCTTCCGCCGCGCTGGCGCGCAGACCGGCGACGCCCTCCTTGGCCGTGCCCACGCCGGCGGCGACCCCGCCGGCGTGCCAGGCTCGCTGCAGCTGGGCGGCGACCGCCTGGACGGTCGCCTGAAACTCCCGGGCGCCTTCCCGGCCGGGATCGCTACGCCGGCTGCGCACCAGCAGAACCGCTCCTTCCAACTGGCCGGCGTGCCATGTCTGTCCCTGCCGCTTCGCGGTGGTCAACGCGACCCGGACCCCGAGCTCGAGCGCCTCCCACCGGTGGACGACGT
>JAJZJY010000175.1:0-6071 GCA_021809885.1 Actinomycetes bacterium | reverse complement strand
GCCGCGTATGTCGAAACGCCGCGCCGACGCCGCGGGGCTCGAGTCGGGCGACGACATGCCACGCGTCGACCGGGAAGCCGACACTGCGGGCCCGTCCAACCAGCGACGGTGACAGGTCCGACCCCAGCACCAGCTCGGCCAGCAGCGCAGCCGTGGAGCGTAGGGCCGTGCCCTCGCCGGCGTCACGGGCCGCGTCGGCTCGCAGCAGCGCACTGGCGCCGAGGTGCAGCACGATCTCGACGACCGTCCCTCGGTGCCCCACGCCGGCGCGGCTGCGCAGCGACCGTCCCGGCTCGGTCGGGGAAGGCGCTGCCGCCGTGGCCGACCCGGGCTCGGGGGGCGTCGAGGACACGTCCACCGGCTGGTCCAGGATCCGTCCGCACATGACGACCACCTCCTCGGCGGTGGGCGTGCCCTCCGACTGCGCCGACAGCTCGGCGACCGCTTGCCGCAGCGCCCGCAGCGCCAACACGGCGTCGCCGGCCACGGCGGCCGAGGCGTCCAGCACCAGGTCCGTGAAGCAGCCGTCGGAAGCGAGGACGGTCACGGCACCTCGCTCCGCGATCCTGACTGCGGACTCGGACACCCGGCGGGGGCGGTCCGGGCCGGTGAGGACCACAGCCCCGACGCCTGCCGTGCCCGCCCGGCGCAGCAGGATGTCGAGCTTGTAGTACCTGGCCTCCCGCGTGGCCGCGTCCGTCAGGACGAGCAGTGCGCCGGACGCAGCCGGCGGGGGGTCGGCGCGCTGGTCGACCAGGACGTGGTCGACCCGACAGCGGGTCGGCTGCCCGGCGAGCAGTTCGACACCGCCGAGGCCGGGGGCGGCGAGGACCTCCTGCACGGTGGGGATGACCCATCCTGTGCTCTCCGCATCATCAGCGCAAGAAGATTGTGCAGATAAGACAAGAGCTGGTGCAGCCGGTTCGCTACGTTCGGCGCCTGTGCTGCTCGATGCTGACACCTTGCGCGCCCAGTCACGCGGGTGCGGGATTCTGGGGGCGGGAGGGGGAGGCGCTCCGACGATCGGCCTGCTCGCCGGCCTGCGCGCCCTCGAGGTCCACGGCCCTGCCAGCCTCGTCGACCTCGACGACCTGCCCGACGACGACCTGGTCCTGCCGATCGGCATGGTTGGCGCACCGGTCGTGTCCATCGAGAAGATCTGCAACGGCGCAGAGGGGGCCCGCATCGTGCGCCGGGTGGAGGCGATGACCGGTCGGCGGGTCGCCGCGCTCATGGCCTCAGAGATCGGCGGCTCCAACGGCCTCTACCCGGCAGCCCACGCCGCCGCTCTCGGCATCCCTGTCGTCGACGCCGACGGGATGGGCCGCGCCTTCCCGGAGATGCCGCAGGTCTCGATGGAGATCGCCGGCATCAGCCCGTCCCCGTGCGTGATGAGCGACGAACGGGGCAACGTGCTCACGCTCGATCCCGCCGATGGCCAGTGGCTCGAGCGGCTCTGCCGGGCCGTTGCGGTCTGCTTCGGCGGTCGGGCGATCTCCTCCGAGTACCTGATGACCGTCGCCGAGGCCCGCACGGCCGCCGTCCGGGGCACCGTGTCTCTCGCTGTGCGCATTGGCCGGGCCATCGCCGAGGCGTCTGACGACCCGGTCCGGGCGCTGCTCGACGCCGTTGGTGGCTTCCGGCTCATCGACGGGAAGGTCAGTGACGTCGAACGTCGCGTCACTGGTGGCTTCGTCCGGGGCAGCGCCCAGGTCGAGGGACTCCGGGCGGACACCGGGCGCCTGCTGCGGCTGGAGCTGCAAAACGAGAACCTGGTCGCCCTGGAGGATGGTTTGGTCGTCGCCTCGGTTCCCGACGTCATCAGCGTGGTCGACACCCAGACGGGGGGCGCCGTGTCCACCGAGCTGCTCCGCTACGGCCAGCGCGTCAGCGTCGTGGCGTTCCCTTGCGACCCGGTCTGGCGGACCGACGGCGGCCTGGCGCTCGCCGGGCCCCGTGCCTTCGGTTACGACTTCGACTACACGCCTGTGGAGGACCTCCGTGCCTGCGCTGCCTGACCTGCGCCTCGGCGTCGACGTGGGCGGCACCCACACCGACGCCGTGTTGGTCGAGCGCGACGGCCGGCTGCTCGCCAAGGTGAAGGTGCCGACCAGCCCCGACGTGACTGGGGGGATCCGGGGGGCCATCAGCGAGCTGCTCGCCCGGTCGGCCGCCCCGACAGGCCGGGTCACCCACGTCATGCTCGGGACCACCCACGCCACCAACGCTGTCCTCGAGCGCAAGGGACTGGCTCGCACAGCGGTGTTGCGCGTCGGCGGCCCCGCCACGCACGCCATCCCGCCGCTCTTCGGCTGGCCGGACGACCTCCGCCGGGCCGTCTCGGTCGCCGAGACCATCGTCGATGGTGGTGCCGAGTTCGACGGCCGGGACCTCGCGCCGCTGGACCGCGATGCGGTCACCCGATTCGTCGCCGGGCTGCCCGAGGGGCTCACCGGGTTGGCGGTGAGCTCCGTGTTCTCCCCGGTGTCGGCCGACCACGAGCTTGCTGTGGAGGAGATCGTCCGTTCCGAGCGCGGGGCTGGCCTGCACGTCTCGCTCAGCCACGAGATCGGCACGCTCGGCCTGCTCGAGCGGGAGAACGCCACCGTCCTCAACGAGGCCCTCGTCTCCACGGCCCGCCGCGTCGTTGGGGCAGTGGGCGAGAGCCTCACCGCGACCGGGCTGGGCCACGCCATCGTCTTCTTCGCGCAGAACGACGGCACGCTCATGTCGCTCGACCACGCCATCCACTTCCCGGTGCTCACCATCGGCAGCGGCCCCGCTAACAGCATCCGGGGTGCCGCCTACCTGACCGGTGTCCGGGACGCCATCGTTGCGGACGTCGGAGGCACCTCCACCGACGTCGGGGTGCTCGTCAACGGCCTTCCCCGGGAGTCCGCTCTCGGCGTTCACATCGGAGGCATCGCCACCAACTTCCGCATGCCCGACATCGTGAGCATCGCCCTGGGCGGCGGAACCGTCGTCCGCCACGTCGGGGAGGCGGTGACCGTCGGCCCCGACAGCGTCGGGTACCGGCTCACCGAGGAGGCCCTGATCTTCGGCGGCGCGACACCGACGCTGTCGGACGCTGCCGTCAGCGTCGGCCGGGCCCGGTTCGGCACCGCGCCGCTCAGCGCTGACCGGGCCCTGGCTCTGGCCCTGCGGATGGCCGACGAGATGCTGGCCGAGGCCGTCGACCGGGTGAAGACGGCGAAGGGGGAGGCGCCTCTCATCGTGGTCGGCGGCGGCAGCGTGCTCATCCCCGACGACCTCCCCGGCGTCAGCAAGGTCCTCCGCCCCGACGACTTCGACGTCGCCAACGCCGTCGGCGCCGCCATCGGGACCGTCAGCGGCCAGGTCGATCGGATCTACCAGCAGGCCGGCCGGAGCCGCCAGGAGATCATCGACGCCGTCAGTGAGGAGGCTCGCAGCCAGGCGGTGCGGGCCGGAGCGGACCCGATGGGCGTGGAGATCGTCGAACTGGAGGGCATCCCGCTCTCCTATCTCACCAACCCCGCCCTGCGGCTGCGCGTCAAGGCTGCCGGACCTCTCGCAGGGCTCTGACGCGGTGGGCGGGGACCTCCTTCTCCGGGGCAGCGAAGCGCACGACGGCGTCAATCGCGTGCTCGAGGAGGCGGTGGCTGCGCTCCCGGTCCCCGTCTGCCAGGTACTGGATGATCATCCCGTCGGACAGGGCCAACATGAGCGACACCACGTCCCCCAGCGGCTGGGCGAGCCGTTCCTGGCTGTGCTCGAGCACAGCGGTGAAGGCCTCGGCGCAGTCGGCCGCGTACCGCTCGTACTGCCAGCGGGCCAGGTCACGGCCGCTGTCCCGCCGGCGGGCGTCGACGAACAGCTCGAGGGACATCAGCTCCTGCTCGGGGCAGTGCTCGATCGACGCCCAGAAGTCGCGGTAGGTGGCCTCCACCGCCTCGGCGAAGCTCATGCCAGGGCCGATGCTGCGGCGGACCAGGGCCGAGAGATCAGCGGTCACGTCCTCGAGGACCGCTCGCCACAGCTCGTCGCGAGATCCGAAGACGTAATGCAGCGTGCTGAGCGGCACGCCCGCCTCGGCGGCCAAGGTGCGGGTGCTCGTCGCCCCCGTCCCGCGCTCGGTGAGGACCTTCCGGGCGACGGCCACCAACTGCCGGCGCCGTTCCCCGA
This sequence comes from Actinomycetes bacterium, assembly GCA_021809885.1. Classification (GTDB taxonomy): domain Bacteria; phylum Actinomycetota; class Acidimicrobiia; order Acidimicrobiales; family Palsa-688; genus JAKAQB01. The sequence continues at coordinate 1,907 of JAJZJY010000175.1, read as the reverse complement.
CGCGCTGGTAGGTCACGGCGCACCACACATGACGCCAACAAGCGAGGAGGCCGACCGCCTTGAGGTTCGCACCAGTCAACAGTAACGTACCGTCGCAAACGAAGCGGTCGGCCGACCGACTTTCATACCGAGGAGGGAGCGCCGTGCGCAAGGGGAGGGTGGCCGCCGCACTCGTCGGCGTCGTGGCCATGGTGGGGGGGCTCGCCGCCTGCGGCACGAGCAGCCCTGAAGCGTCGAGCAGCAGCGGCGCTCCGTCCGGCAGCGCGGTCGCCGGCTCGACGACCAAGACGTTCGTCTATGACACCTACACGCAGGTCATGACGGCGTGGGACCCGTCGACGGAGTACTCCAACGAGATCATCGCCATGCAGGAGATGTACCAGTCCTTGACGCGCTACGACCCGACGACCAAGCAGGTCATGCCTGTCCTCGCCACTTCGTGGTCGTCGGCCCAGGCCGGCAAGGAGTGGACCTTCAACTTGCGTCATGGCGTGATGTTCCATACCGGCCGGCCGATGAACGCTGCCGCCGTCAAGGCCTCCATCGAGCGCACCATCAAGCTGAACCAGGGCGCCGCCTACATCTGGGGCCCGGTCGCCTCGATCGACACGCCGACGCCGTACACGGTGGTGTTCCACCTCAAGTACGCCGCGCCGTTGGACCTCATCAGCTCCTCCGACTACGGCGCGTACATCTTCGACACCAAGGCGGCCGGGAGCGGCAACCTCGCCAAGTGGTTTGCCGAGGGCCACGACGCCGGCAGCGGACCGTACACGGTGCAGCACTACCAGGCCGGCGGTGAGATCGAGCTGACGCTCAAGGCGTTCCCGAAGTACTGGGGCGGCTGGAAGGGCGACCACTACACGCAAGTCGTCTACCGGGTCACGCCCGCGGCGACGACGGCCGCACAGCTGGTCCAGTCCAAGCAGGTGAGCTTCGTGGAGCAGCTGACGCCGCAGCTGTGGCGGTCGCTCAAGGGAGCGCCTGGTCTGCAAGAGACCTCCACGGCGTCGTGGCAGAACCTGCTCGCCTTCTTCAACACCGCCAGCGGGCCGATGGCCAACCTCGACTTCCGCAAGGCCGTCGCCAACGCCATCGACTACAAGGGAATCCTGGCAGCCCTCCAGGGCGTCGGCGTGCGCACGCCGGGCATCGTGCCTGCCGGCCTGATCGGCTACGACCCGAGCCTGCCGGAGTACCAGTACGACATGAGCGCCGCCCGCAAGGACCTGGCGGCATCGCCGTACGCCGGCAAGCACGTGACGCTCACGCTCACCTACACACAGGGCGACTCCAACGAGCAGCTCATCGCAACGCTCATGAAGTCCGAGCTCGCGCCGCTTGGGATCACGCTCCAGGTCCAGGGGCTGCAGTGGGCGACGCAGTGGGCCAAGGCCCAGTCGACCAACCTCTCCTCCCGCCAGGACATCTTCATCATGTACTGGTGGCCGGACTACGCCGACCCCTACTCGTGGTTCGTCAACCTCTTCGAGACGCAGGCGAAGCCCGTCTACAACCTCGACTACTACAGCAGCTCGATCATGGACTCCCAGATCGGCCGGGTCGAAGAGGTCATGGCGGCGAGCAAGGCGGCCGGCGCCCGACTCTACGACCAGATGCAGATGGAGCTGTACCGGTCGGCACCTGCGGTCAACCTCTACACCCAGACCTACCAGCGTGTCCTCGTCGCAGGCATCAAGGGCTACGTGGACAACCCGGCGTACCCAAACGTGGTTTCGGTGTACGCACTGACCCCTTGATCCGATTCGTCCTCCGGCGGATCGGTCTGTCGGTCGTCGTCGTCGCCGGGGTCATGGTGATCACCTTCGTGATCACCCACGTGATCCCCGGCGACCCGGCGGTCAGCTGGGCCGGCCCGCACGCCAGCCTCGCCCAGATCCAACGGG
>JAJZJY010000174.1 GCA_021809885.1 Actinomycetes bacterium | reverse complement strand
GCAGCCAGGAAGCTCCCTCGCGGACCCAACCCCCTGGCGCTGAGGCCAGCGAGGACTGCGCCGAGCGGGATCGCTCCCGGGGCGACCGGCCGGTAGGCGGCAGCGGCCCGACCGAGTACGGCTGCGGGGACCGCCCGTTGGCGGAAGCTGACGCTGGTCACGTTGTAGCAACCGGCGCCGAACCCGGCGACCGCCGAGGCGGCCCCGGTGGTGTACGGGTCGACGAGCATGCCCGGGCCGGACAATCCGACCGCGAGGGCGAGAACCGACGCTGCAAGCAGCTTGCCTCTTCCGACTCGCCGGGCGAGGCCCTTGGTGGCGGCCGCCATCGTCTTGCGCCGCTCGGCGTTGTCGGTGACCAGCCCTGCGGGCAGGGCAACCAACAACTGCGGCAACGTCGCCGCCAGGCCCACCCCCGCCACGGCGCCTGGCGTGCGGGCAAGGCCGACCGCAATCAGCGGGAACGCGGCCAGCACCAGACCGTCACCAAGGAACGAGCCACCCTGCGCTACCAGTAGACGGCGGAAACCGAAGCTCCCGGAGCGCAGCCGCAGCCACCGGCGACTGCCCGGCTTCGCCGGCCCGATCGCCTCCGTCACCAACCCGACCCTACGGTAACCCCCGTCCGCTGACTGTTGACTGCGGACCCGTTGATCGAGGTGCTCGCGCGGGTCGAGCTATTCGGACGTCTCGCATTGGTGGGGGCGCGCCGGTGTGATGGTCGGTCGGAGGGGCTTGCGCAGCAGTCCGACCGAGAAGGCGACGTAGCCGACGGCGACGATGGCGAGCGCGAGCCGGGTTCCGGCGGCTTGGCCGAGGGCACCGGCGGCGAGCGCGCCGAGGGGGATGGCGGCGGAGGTCAGCGTGCGACTGGTCGCGCCGACGCGGGCTTGCAGATCGGTCGGGCAGCACTGGAGGCGCAGGTTGAGGAAGGTGACGCTGACCAGAGCGATTCCCGCGCCTACGACGATCCCGCCGGCGGCGAAGAGCGCCAGCCCGGCACCAGGAGTCGTCACGGAGATCAGGATCCCGGCCGGGGCGGTGATCGCCAAGGTGCAGCGGGCGACGAACGCCGTGCCGAAGCGTTGGCTGATGCGGGTGGCGGCGAGCGAGCCGGCGAGGCCGCCGGCGCCGCTGACGGCGAATAGCACGCCGATCGTGGCGGCGCCGACGTGGACGACGCGAACCAAGAAGACGACCTCGAGTGCCCCGAACCCGGTGAGGAACAAGTTGGCGATGGCGCTTGCCACGACCACGGTGGAGAGCACCGAGCTGGCCCGCACGCTGGCGAGACCTTCGCGGATCGCCGCGGTCACCGTCGCCGCGTTCTCGGCCGGCGGCGGGGCGGCGGGGCTGCGGAGGGCGAACACCGACAGCAGGGACACGAGGTAGCTGGCGGCGTCGGCGGCGAGGGTTGTCGCAGCGCCGACTGCTTGGGCGAGCGCGCCGCCGAGCGCCGGACCGCTCACCCGGGCGACCGAACGGCCGGATTGGAGTCGCGACGTGGCGAGGAGCAGGTCATCGGATCCGACCGAGGAGCGCACGAGCGGCGCGTACACCGTTTGGAACACCGTGGCGAAGCATCCGGCGCCGAGGGCGGCCAGGACCAGCACCCGGAAGGTCAGGGTCCCGGTGGTGGCGGTGAGAGGGACAGTGGCTACGCAGAGGGCTTGGTCGGCGTTCGCGGTGGCCATCACTGTCCGGGCTCGACGCCAGTGCCGGTCGACCAGCGCCCCGACCGGCAGACCGAGGATGACCGCCGGTACCCACTCCACCGCCTCGAGGAGACCGACGTCGAAGGTCGAGGCGTGCAACCGTTGCACCGCCACGAGCGGCAGTGCCACCGTCGCGACCATGCTGCCGAACCCGTTGACGGTCTGGCCGGCGACGAACGCCCGGAACGACCAATCCAAGCGGGCACGGCGGCGGCGAACCACGTCGGCTCGAGGGCTCATCCAGCCTCGTGCTTCGAGCGGCGCCTGGCGGCCCGGTCGGCGTCGCCTGCCCCGGCCCGGCTGGCGCCTGTCTCGGCGGTACGGGCCCTCCAGTCACGCATCGCCTGCTCGGCGGCCGCCTCGTCCCCACCTCCCCCCGCCAACTGGCCGCGTGGTTGGCCGATCCGGGCGCGCACTACCCACTCGGGCACCCCACCGGCGAGGAGCGCCGCCGCGTGCGCCCGTCGCAGGTCGCCGAGGCGAACCTCGACTCCCGCGGCGTGCTGGTAGCGCGCCCACCGCTCGAGCACCGAGGCGTAGCGCAGCGGGCCCACCCCCGCCGGCGACGGGAACATCGGGCCGCTCCCACCCGCCGCCGAGCGCCGCCAGTTGACCAGTCGCATCCCGAGCTGGGGGTCCTCCACGAGCACCCGTCGGGCCGTCCCGCCCCAACCCCGCACCCTGAGCACTCCCGCCGCCTCGTCGAAGTCGCCGAGCTCGAGGGCGAGAGCTTCTCCCGGCCGCAGCCCTGCCCGGGCCATGAGGCCGAACAGCAGTTGATCGCGATCGGCCTGCAGCGGGATCGCCGCCAGGACCGCCGCGACAGCATCCTGGTCGGCTGAACCCGTTGCTGGCGGAACGCCTGGTTCGCGACCGGTAGCTCCGAGCAACGCCGACAGCCCGTGGGGCGCCGCCTCAGCCTCGGCCACCCAGTCGAGGAACCCGCGGATCGCCGAACGTCGCCGGGCCTGCGTCGCCGGCGCCAGCTCACCAGGCGCACCCGCCAGGGCACGCACGGTTCGAGCTCGACGACGAGCCGCATCGCCACCCAGGCAACGAAGCCCTGCACTACGACCTGGTGAAGCGGCCTGGGGCGACTTCACCTCGGGCAACTTCGTCATGCTCCACCTCGCCCAGGCCGAACCCGGTCGGCGCACGACCGGCGCAGAGCTCGGCTTCACCGTCGGGGACGTGGACGTGATCCATCAGAAGGCCGCGGCCTTCGACGTCACGGTGCTACGGGCGCCCCACCAAGGCGAGTGGGGGCGCAGTGCCCACTACCAGGACCCCGACGGGAACGTCGTCTCGCTGACGAACGAATAGCCGGCTCCGTCGGGAGCGGCGATCCTCGTTCGGCAGTGGTGGTCCCCTCCATGCGGGCGTCACGGGAGGAACCTTCGGCACCGGCTGTGCGTCAGGACTGCAGGAGGTGCGCTGATCTGCGTGCGGAACAGTCAACTCGCTCGCTGCCTGGCGAGCCTCGCCTTGGCCCTCACCGTGAGCTCGTGCGGTTCGACCGTCCGCTCGGCCGCCCTTCCTGCCGATGGCGGCCCCGCACCAGGCAGCGTGGCATCACCAGGGTCGCCAGCACCGCAAGCGACCGCTACCCCCGCCACGACAGCCCCCGCTAGGCCGACCACGAGCCTGCCGATGCGTCGATGCTCGGGCACCAACCTGAGAGTCGGCTTCTTCGCGGGAGCTGGCGCAGCTGGCACGGCACTCACAGGCATCGGCATCGCCAACACCTCTGCGACACCCTGCTGGCTGGGCGGTGGGCCCGCTGTCAGCCTCTTCAGCCCCTCCGGGCGCGCCATCTCGCAGACGACCACCTACGGCAGCCACTACTTCCCAGCCGCGGCTCGCGTTGTCCTGCGCCACATGGAACCGGTGCTGTCCCAGCTGATGCGATACCCCGCGATCAGTGCTGGCTTCGTCATCGCCTCCCGAGACTTCGCAAACGGTACGAATTCGAGCACCTGCTCGGTGGTTGGTTCCATGACGGTGCAGCTCCCAGGTGTCCATCAGCGCTACGTCGTACGACCCGACCGAGTCGCAGGCGGTGCACCAGCGCTGTTGCAACTGTGCGACATCCCGCCACCGGTCGCGATCTCGGCCGTTCTCAGCCGTGAAGTCCTGCTCACATACGTAGGCCGGTAAGAGGCGTCTGGTTCAGCCGGACGCCGATGGCTCGCCGGTAGGAGGCTGCGGCGTGCGCCGAGCGCGGAGGAACGAGGTCGCCGCTCGCCCGAGACAGCGGACGCTGACGATGCTCGCTGCGAAGCCGGTGACCAGGAAGCCGACGAAGCCCACCGCCAACACCACGATCGGCCCGGTGACGCTGGCGTTGCTCCCGCCGCAGCCGGGAAGGCCGTAGGGGCAGGAGGACTGGACGCTGTGGAACAAGCGGTAGGCGAGCCACGCCCCGCCGGCGACGAAGCAGACGAACCACATCCCTACCGCCACCGTGAGCCACACGAGCAGCCGAGCTCCCCTGGCGACGAGCTGCTCCTGGCTCACGCGACCGGACCGGTCGGCTGCCAAGTGCGCATGTTCCAACCGTAGCGAGGCGAACGTCGAGCGTGAGTGCAACGGTTTGCGACTACCGGAGCGGTTGGGGGGGCCAGGTCCGGGCGGAAGCCGCCGGCGCCTCCCAGGAGACGAGCATGAGTGAGGCGTCGTCGCGCAACTTGCCGGCGTTGTAGGACATGATCTCCTCGACCAGCCGGCGCACGACCTCCTCCGGGTCGCCGTTGGTCGCCGACTGACGGGCCCAGGCGTCGGCGAGCCGCTCGACGCCGTACTCCTCCCCGTGGTGCGATCGCCCCTCCACGACGCCATCGGTGAAGACGAGCACCCAGTCCCCTGGCTCCAACGCCTCGTTGCCCACCTCCTGGCAGGCTCCCCCCAGCCCCCACGGCAGCGAAGGGGAGCAGCGCAGCTCCTTCACGACCTGATGGCTGCGCAGCAGGAGCGGCGCCGGATGCCCCGCGTTGGTCCATTCCAGCGTCCCGCTGCGCAGGTCGAGCCGGGTGACCGCTCCGGTGACGAAGGCGTCGCCGTCGTACTGGTCGGCGACGGCCTGCTCGATCTGCGCGTGCGTTTCCTCCAGCGACTCACCGCTCCGGCGGGCGTGGCGGTAGGCACCGACGGCCAGCGTCGTCAGGAGGGTCGAGTCGACCCCGTGGCCCATCCCGTCGAAGATGGCGGCGTGGAGGAGGTCGTCGTTGATCACGTAGTCGAAGGCGTCGCCGGCGATCTCGTAGGCAGGCTCCAGCCGCCCGCATGCGAGGCCAGCGGCAGAACGCACCTTGAGCGGCGGCAGGAGGTCCCACTGCATGCCGGCGGCGAGCGACATGGGCCGGCGGCGACGGCGGAGGTGCATCAGGTCGGTGCCGCCCGAGAAGCTCCGTACGAGCAGGCCCGCGAACCGTCCGAGCCGAGCGCACTCCGCCAGCACCCCGTCGTCCGCCTCCGGCACGGTGAGGGTGACGACGCCGGTCCGCTCCCCCCCGCTCGACGAGCGGTACCCAGACCCGGGCCGAGCCGTCCCGGGCCGCGACCATCGTCTCACCGGTCCGGTACACGCGGCCTGCCATCGACCCCGCCACCTCTTCGTCCGGCAGGGTCGGTGGATGCGGGCCCATCGGCACCGGCTGGAGCACCACGCCCTGGAAATCAGCGAGGTACAGGCCGACGTCGGTCCCACCGAGCGGCGCAGCCACGCCCAGGAGGAGGGCGCTGATGTCCGACGCCAGGACATCGGGCAGCGCATCGAGGGCGGCTGCATAGTCCGGGGATGCCACCGCAGCAGTGTGGACGCTGCACGCCCGTCTTGTCACTACCTTCTCGAGGTGCGGGAGGGGGAAGGGCCCCTGCGGCTGGCCGACCGGGCCGAAGGGACGATCGCCAACGGCGGACCGCGCCCTCACGACACAGGGGTGGTGACCATGGCCTGTAAACCGTTCGGGCCGGGGCGGACGGGCCACAGTCGTGAGGTCCCGATCGCCGGTTGGTAGGCCCGGATGGAGGATGACCGGCCCAGGTAGACGAGCCAGGAGCCCGAGGTCGACCAGGTCGTTGACGGAGTGGGAGGGACTGCAACGCGGCCGTCGGCCCGGCACGGTCGACAACCCGGCCGTACCCGTCGGCCCCGTCCGCCACCTCGCTCGCCCGGCCGAGGGGAACCTGAGCCCACCCTCCGCATGCGGAAGCGGCCCCGGTTTGCGTTGAGGACGCTGCGCCTCACACAGGCGTCGACGTCCTCGCTGCCCGCGACCCGGCTCCAGCGCCGCTCGCAGCCCTGGAGCCCTCACACCTGATCAGATCCCGCCGGCGCCGCCGAGGTTCCATCGACGTGCTGCGCGCCTACGGGTAGGGCAGCTGCCGCAAGAGCCCGACGAGCTCCTCGCGCCGGTAGCCGTGGCGACGGCCGACCTCGAGGAGGTGACGGGCTTGGTCGACGACGACGCTGCGCCCGGGGGTGCCGGCGACGGTGATCCCCCGGCCTCGTCGGAAAGCGAGGAGACCTTCGTCCCGCAGCCCACGGAGGGCTCGCAGCACGGTGTTGCTGTTGACGCCGAGCACAGCGGCGAGGTCCCGGGCGGGCGGGAGGCGTTCACCCGGCGGCGCCTCGCCGTCGGCGATGGCCCGACGGATCTCGGCGGCCACCTGGTCGTGGAGCGGGACGGGTTCGCGCCGGTCAACCTGGAACTCGAGCATGATGCTAGCTATGGTAGCTCCATGGGTGCAAGAGGCGGGACGACCGGTCGCCTTGCAGGACCGAGGCAGCCCGCTGCCAACCCCCACCTCGGCGCTGATCGCCGAGGCACGCCGTCGCCAGCGCCGTCGCAGTCGCCGGCTGGTCGCCCTGCTCGCTGTTGTACGCCGCAGGAGCGTTCTCCCCTGATGGCACCCACCTCGTCGTGTTCGTCAACGCCGCCGACCCGGCGGCAAGCAACCCCCGAGCGGAGCTCGCCATCGTGGACACCACCGCTGGTGTCCTGCGCCTCGACCCCAAGGTGGTCCTGGGCGTCACCGAGGACACCGCATGGGTGCTGTGCTTCCCGACACCCAGCGGCTGCTCGCCGGCAGCCTCTGGGCACACGGCCTCGGGCGCCTCGCCGACCAGGCTGCAGCGGTCGCCGAGCTGGCGGAGGTGAGCTCGGCGTCTTTCCCCAGCCGGTTGCGCGAGGTGGACGAACTGCTGCACGCCGGCGTGTCCCCCCGAACCGCCGGCCCGACAGATGAGGGAGCGACATGGCCGAACGTGGCGTAGGTAGGCAAGGATTCGTCGCCGAGCACGACCTGCTCACCCCCGAGCAGCGAGAAGCGGGGGAGCAGAGCGTCGCGCTGGTGGAGCAGCACGGGGTCCGCACCGTGCGGATGGTGTGGGTCGACCAGCACGGCCAGCCCCGTTGCAAGTTCATGTCGGCGGCCGACTACGCTGCCTCGCTGCGCAGCGGCATCGATTTCTCGGGGGCCGTGCTCAACCTCGACACGACCAACCACGTCTTCGCCCTCGCCTTCGCCGAGGGGGGTGGCCTCGGCATCCCCGAGCTCGCCGGCTTCCCCGACATCATGCTCGTCCCCGACCCGGCGACATTCCGGATACTGCCGTGGGCCGACCGCACCGGCTGGGTGCTGACCGACGCCTACCTCTCCAGCGGCAAGCCGGTGCCGATCGACACCCGCCACCTGCTGCGCCGCCAGCTCGCTGCTCTCGAGGAACGGGGCTGGGAGTACGTTTCGGGTCTCGAAGTCGAGTTCTACGTCGTGCGGCGCGACAACCCCGGGCGCATCGAGCTGTCCGAGACCGGCTGGCCCCCGCCCATGATGCAGGTCAGCGCCTTCGAGCAGGGCTACCAGTACCTGTCGGAGGTCCGCCTCGCCGGCGTCAACGACCTGGTCCAACGGCTCCGGGACAGCCTGCTCGACGTCGGCCTGCCACTGCGGAGCATCGAGGACGAATGGGGACCGGGGCAGCTCGAGGTCACATTCGACCCGCTGCGAGGCATGGGCTCGGCCGACGCCATGGTGCTGTTCCGCAGCGCCGCCAAGCAGCTCTGCGAGCAGATGGGCCTGCACGCCTCGTTCATGTGCCGGCCCAACTTCCCCAACTTCTTCTCGAGCGGCTGGCACCTCCACGAGTCCCTGGCCGACCGAACGACCGGCGAGAACCTGTTCGTCACCAGCGACGGCGAGGAGGTGCTCTCCACACTCGGCCGGCGCTTCACCGCTGGGCTGCTCGACCACGCCCGGGCAATGACCGTGTTCACGACCCCGACCATCAACGGCTACAAGCGGTTCAAGCCGTACTAGTT
>JAJZJY010000173.1 GCA_021809885.1 Actinomycetes bacterium | reverse complement strand
GACGCTCGGCGGTGAATGCGGACACCGCCACCACAGCGGCCGCTCGGCGCAGCGACGATGCCACGATCACTCTCTCGGCTCGGGCCTTGGCGGCAGGGAAGGCCCAGGGGACGTCCCACACACCGAGGTCATGGACGGTGGCCACAGCCGGCGCCCCCGGGCGTAGCGGCAGGTCGGCGTCCAGCCCGTGGACCAAGTCAGCGGGTCCGAAACCCCGGGCGCTGCGCAGCGCCCTACGCCATCCCGCCTCGTCAGGAAAGACGAGGGCCTCGATCCCGCCCGGCACCTGACCGGCGGCGCTCCTCTGCACGGCCGCGGCAATCAGCGGTCTGCGTTGCGGCCACGCTGCTGGCAGCGCAGCGAGCATCTCCCGGATGTAGGTGGAGACACCGCCGGCGCCGGGCGCGAGCGGCAGGGCGTTTAGGACCAGCAGCTGGGTCATCACGTCTGGGTCATGGCCTTTCGCGGAACTCCAGCCGCTGCCCTCTCCGTCACCCGTCCAGCATAGGTGGGCATTGCCTCCGGACAAATACGATACCTCCCCCCAAATTCGGCACTATGTGCCCTAGAAACGTGAAAAGTCGGTAACACCGCTACCGAGTCGGTCGCCGTTCCGCTACGGTTTCACCCGGCGTGAGGTGTGGAGGACCACTTGATTCCTCTTTGGCCGTTGTCCCACGGAGAGTGGTGGCGTAAGAGGTCGGGCCAGTGACGACGGCCTCCGTGGAGGACGCGTCCGCGCTGGGTGTACCCGCACTCACGATCGTCGAGCCACCCACCAGGACGGTCGGCCACCGGGTCGCCCGCCTGGCCCGCTCCGTCCGGACGACCAGGGTGCCGCTCCTGGTCGCCGCCGACTCCGCCGCCCTCGGACTGGCGCTCATCACCGGACAGCTGGCGATCGGTACCACCTGGGAGCGCGCCGGGCAGGCGGCGGCCTACATCCCGATCTACCTCCTGGCCTTCGGTGCCTACGGCCTGTACCGACGCGGAGGGCGGCGGCTGATCGGTTCGTCCTTCCCAGACCTTCCCAACCTCGCCCACGGCTTGGCCGCTGGATCACTCGTCGCCTTTCTCACGGGAGGTTTCCTCCACCGCAACGCCGGCCTGGCCGCGCCGGGCGCGCTGACCACTGTGGTGACCACCGCCACCGCCTTCCTCGCGGTGGTCACCGCCCGGATGCTGGCGCGCCGTGCCGACCTGGCCCGATTCGGACGGCCGAAGGTGTTGATAGTGGGCTCCGGCCTTGTGGCGGGGCGGCTGGCCGAGCGGATCAGGGCGACCGGGGCGATGGAAGTGGTTGGCTGTATCGACGACGAGGAAGCCGGACTGCCGAGGATCGACATGAACATCCGCCGGCTCGGCAACCTCGCCGAGCTGCAGCGCCTGGTCGAAACCCACGACATCGACCGCCTGGTGGTGGCATTCAGCCCGGTCAACGAGTCCCGGCTGGCAGCCCAGCTGAGAGAGCTCTCCGACGTATTGCAGATCTCTGTCGTCCCCAGGATGTTCGACCTGCTGACGGTCCGCTCCCATGTGGACGAGGTGAGCGGCCTGCCAATGGTCGATGTCGCCCCGGCGTCGCTCGGCCCCCTCGCCCGGCTCGCCAAACGGTCGATGGACCTCGTCGGCGCCCTCCTCATGCTCCTGGTGCTCTCGCCGGTGCTGATCGCCGTGGCGCTGGCGATCAAGCTCGACTCGCGCGGACCCGTGCTGTTCCGCCAGGAGCGCACCGGCAGAGGCGGGCGACCCTTTCCCATATGCAAGTTCCGTACCATGCACTTCGAGGCCGAGGACCTGCGCCTGCAGCTCGGCGAGTGCAACGAGGTCGACGGCCCGCTGTTCAAGCTGCAGGCCGATCCGCGCGTGACGCGTGTGGGCAGTTGGCTGCGGCGGACGAGCACAGATGAGCTCCCCCAGCTGCTCAACGTGGTGACGGGACAGATGAGCCTCGTGGGACCGCGGCCGTTTGTCACTGCCGAATCCGCCGAGATCGACGGCTGGGCAGGTCGCCGCTTCGAAGTGAGACCGGGCATGACCGGGCTGTGGCAGGTCTCCGGCCGCAGCGACCTGCCGTTCGACGAGCTCCGGCGCCTCGACTACTCCTACGTGGCGTCCTGGTCACTGTGGTGGGATCTGCGCATCCTGTGGCACACCCCGTCCGCCGTCCTCCGCCGCACCGGCGCCTACTGACATTGACCGCCCCGTTAGTAGCGATAGCTCACGACTACCTCACCCAACGGGGAGGCGCCGAGAGGGTGGTCCTGGCGTTGTCGGACGCCTTTCCATCGGCCACCATCCACACCACCCTCTACGACCCCGCCGGCACATATCCGGAGTTCGCCGGCCGCAGGGTGAAGGTAAGCCCCCTCGACAAGGTGCCGGGCCTGCGCCGCCGGCACCGGTTGGCGCTGCCAGCACTGGCGGCGGCAGTGTCGACGCTGCGGATAGACGCCGAGGTGACGATCTGCTCGAGCAGCGGGTGGGCCCACGGGTTCCCCACCACGGGCGCCAAGGTCGTCTACTGCCACACACCCGCACGCTGGCTGTACCAGGCCGATGCCTACCTGCCGGGCATGCCGGTGGCCGCCCGCCTTGCACTCGCTGCCATGGGCCCCGGGCTACGGAGATGGGACAGGAAGGCGGCGCACGGCGCCGACCGGTACATCGTCAACTCGACCGCGGTGGCCGACGCGGTCTGGCAGACCTACGGCATAGACGCCACCGTGGTGCCCCCCCCGGTGAGTGTCGACACCGCCGGCGACGACCAGGCACTTGCGGGTTGCGAGCCCGGCTTCTTCCTCTGCGTGTCCCGGCTCCTGCCCTACAAGCACGTCGACGAGGTCGTGAGTGCCTTCCGCCTGCTGCCGGAGGAGCGGCTCGTCGTGGTGGGCGACGGTCCGATGGCCGCCGCCCTCGCGTCCGGCGCCCCTGGTAACGTGCGATTCGTCGGCAGCGTCGGAGACGCTGAGCTTCGCTGGCTGTACCGTTCCTGCACCGGGCTGGTGAGCGCCTCGTACGAGGACTTCGGGCTCACTCCCCTCGAGGCGGCCGCCTACGGCAAGCCGAGCGCTGTCCTGCGATTCGGCGGGTTCCTGGACACGATCCTCGAAGGTGAGACCGGCGTGTACTTCCAGCATCCGCAGCCGGGCGACATCGCCAGCGCACTGCGGTCCCTGCGCGACCAGCGGTGGTCATCGGCCCGGCTGGTCGACCACGCCGCCGCCTACCGACCGGAGCGCTTCGCGAGCCACATGCGCGAGGCAGTCCAGGACCTGCTTCCCGCGAGTGCCTGACCGCCCGCCCGGCGAGATCGTCCTCTGCTCGCTCGAGCCGTGGACCCCGGTGCGCCGCCGCCTCCAGCTGCTCGTCGAGGAGCTCCTCGGGCTGCTGCCGGACCTCAGGGTCCTCTTCGTCGAGCCCACGGTGGAGATGCGGACCGAGCTGTGCGCCGGGCGCTGGCCGGCCGAGCGCAGCGACGGATCGTACCCGGTCCCGGAGCAGGTCACGGTGCTGCGACCCCGCAAGTGGCTGCCCCGGTCTCTCGGGGATCCCGCTGACCGACCGGTACGCCGCCAGGTGCTCACCGCCGCCGCATCCATCGGGTTCACCGACCCGCTGCTGTGGGTCAACGACCCGTCGTACGCCCGCCTGGCGACCGCTTGGGACGGGCCGGTCGTCTACGACGTGACCGACGACTGGACCCGCTTCCCCATGCCGCCCAGAGTCCTGCGCCGCCTACGTCGGGACGACGAGCTGCTGGTCGGCCGGGCCGACGCCCTGGTCGTGTGCTCCCCCGACCTGGCCTGCACCTACCGTGCCCGCCGCCCGGTGGAGGTGGTGCCCAACGCTGTCGATGTGGCCCACTTCCGCACGCCCCGGCCGCGACCCGACGACCTGCCGGCGGCGCCGACGGCGGTCTACGTGGGGACCCTCCACGACAGCCGCATCGACGTGGCCCTCTGCGTGGCGCTGGCCAGAGCCGGACGCGAACTGCATGTGGTACTTGTCGGGCCTGACCTGCTCGAGGAGAGGTCACGCCGGGCGCTGGCGGCCGAGCCCAACATCCACCTCCTCGGACCGCGTCACTACCAGGCGGTGCCGGGATACCTCCAGCACGCCGACGTGATCGTGATCCCCCACCTGGTCAACGCCTTCACCGAGAGCCTCGACCCGATCAAGGGCTACGAGTGCCTGGCGGTGGATCGACCGACGGTCACCACCCCGGTGGCTGGCCTCAGGGATCTCGCCCCGCAGGTGCTCGTAGCAGGCAGCAACGACTTCCCCTCGGCCGTGGCCGACGCCCTCGCCGCGGGGCCACCCGTCGCCCACACCGGTCCCCCTCCACCCACCTGGGCCGACCGGGCAGCCACCCTGGCTACGCTCATGGCCCGGGTGGTACAGGCGACGCCGGCAGGTCCCCCCCGAGCGCAGACGACCCGCCAGAGAGGGCCCCACAGGAGAGGGTAGAGCGCGCCCGGTCGGCGACGCCGAGGGCCATACCGGCGATCAGGAATGGGAGCATCCCCGCCGCCGAGACCCAGAACAAGTCGAACTGCGTCTGGACCACCCGGCCGACGAGGACGCACAGGGCGAGCATCCCGACAGGTTTGGGCAGCCGGCGCAGCACCAGCCCCAACCCGACGAGCAGCACGACGATCGCCACCAGTCCGACGACTCCTCCCGAGGCCAGGGCCCCTACCTCCAGGTTGGGCGGCTGACCGAAGCTCGAGACGTACTGCGGCAGGTAGAACCAGTGGAGCCCCTGGCCGAGCCAGGGGCTCTGCCTGAACACGTGCATGCCACCGGAGAGGAGCTGGCCACGGTAGGTCAGCGAGTTGATCTGCTTGGAGCGCAGCTCGGCCATCGACACCCAGTACGCAAACACCCCTAGGGGGACCAGGGCGACGATCAGGATCTTGGAGCGTCGCCGCAGCGCCCGCTGCGCCACGATGGCCAGGCCCAGGGCGACCAGGAGGGCGACGATCGACTGCTTGGAATGAGAGGCGAGCAGCGCGAGGGCACACAGGTACTTCGCGGGACGAGCCAGCCGGCGGTCGATGCCCGCCCACGACGGGTTGAGGTGGGCGACCGCCACCGCCATCCACATGACGGAGCCGATGTAGTTCTTCTGGTAGGCACCGAACTGGGCGGCCTTGAAGTGCAGGTGGACGGCGACCACGCAGGTGATCACCGCCAGCACTATCGCCGCCGCCAAGAAGGCAGAGAGAGCCTGGCGCGCCCGGCCCGCCACCGCCACCGCCCACCCGGCCACCAGCGCGCCGCTCACGAGCAGCAGCCGGTGCACCCACTCCAAGACGTCGTGGGAGTTGGGGTGGGCTGCCACCACCGGGAGGATCAGCAGCTCGTAGGCGAGGCCGAAGCGGAGAGCGCTGCGCAGCCAGCCAGCCCTCCCCCAACGGACCATCGGCAGGGCCAGCCCCGTGCCGACCAGCAGGATCACGTCGGAGAGGTCGACGCTGGAGCCGGCCGCCGACCCGCCCAGCCGCTGGAGGAGGAGGGCCCCGGGAGCGGCAGCGACGGTCAAGAGGAGCGGGTCGACCAGGACCACAGCTACGACCAGCGTGGCTCCGCCGAGGAGGATCGCCGTCCGCCGGTGGGAAGGCACCAATGCCCCCAACGCACCCGACAGCACAAGGGCGGCGGCGACGAGGACAGCCCGCACCACCGCCAGCCCTACCGCCGGAGCGGTCGAGCGCCTCACGCTCTGGGGGCCGGCTCCGATGGGACCCCGACCCTCGTGTCGACCCCAGCGAGCGGCTCCCGCTCCGCCGGCGCCTCGGGATCCTGAACGCGGCGGTCCCCGGTGTGGGACCGGCGGCGTGGACCGTAGTAGCGGGCGGGCTCCAGGTGGACCTCGCTGCTGCGGTTGAGGACCACTCCCACGACAGGGGCCAGACCCTTGCCGAGCATGTGCAGGGCCAGGGAGGCCGACCGCGAGGACGTGCGGCGGCGGGCCACCACCAAGACGACGGCATCGACCAGACCGGTCAACACCAGGGCGTCGGTCACCGCCAACACGGGCGGGCTGTCCAGCACAACCAGGTCGGCTTCGCTCCGAACCCGCTCGACGAGGCGATGCATGGCCGCCGAGCCGAGCAGTTCTGCCGGGTTGGAAGGCTCCGGCCCTGCGGCGATGACCGCGAGGTTGGGTATGCCGGGGCGCTGCAGGATCTCACCGAGGGAGGTCTGGGGATGTTCACCACCCGCCGACGGTCGCCCTCCGAAGACTTCATCGATGGAGGTGTCGGGATCTCGGTCACCCGTCGATGGTCGCCGCCCAGAGAGCACCTCTGCCCGGGCACCGCTGCTGGCCAGCAGAGAAGAGAGCCCGGGCGCCGAGGGCGACAGGCCGAACTGGGCTTCCGCGCTCGGTCTGCGCAGATCAGAGCAGATCAGCACGGTGCGCTGACCGGCGGCCGCCCAGGCGGCGGCCAGGTTGGCGGCGACGAAGGACTTGCCGTCACCCGCCTGCGGGCTGGTGACGAGCAGGACGCGAATCGGCCGCTCGGCTCTGAGGAACCCGAGGTTGGTGCGCAACTCTCGCACCGCCTCCGACAGGGCGTCGTGGGAGCCGGTGACGACGGTGTGCGGTGCCACGCCCTTGCGGCCGGAAGGGATCTGCGCCAGCAGGGGGAAGCTGGCGGCCCCGGCGACGTCGGCGCTGGAGCGGATGCCGTCGCTCGTGCGGTCCCGCAGCAGGGCGATCGCTGCGCCGACGACGAGCCCGATGGCGGCCGCCAACTCGAGGGCGCGCTTGGCGCTCGGATGGGTCACGCCGGACGGTCCCGTCGCCGGCGGACCCGCTGTCACCGACTGGGCGGCCACTTGCAGCGACAGCTGCTGGGTGTACAACTGCTGGTACTGGGTGCTGGCCACCGTGTACTGGGCCCGCAGAGCGGGCCGGGCGGCGGCCGGACTGCTCGCGATCTGCGACTGGAGCTGGGTCAAGCGGTGCCCGAGGGAGGCCACCTCCGTCTGCATCCCGGTCGCCTCGCTGGAGATCGCCGAGCGCTCGACGGCGGCCACCTTGGAGGCTGCGAGATTGGCGGCCCGCACCGACACCGACGCCGTCGGCGCGGCGGCCGTCACGTACATGGCTGTCCCAGCAGTGTCCAGTGAGCCGGTGATGGTGGCGCCGGGCGCCGCCGACGCCACCGCTGCGGAACCGGCGACGCTCACCGGGTCGGGGCCCACGACGCTGGGGCCGCCTGAACTGGACGTGGACCCGGCGGCAACCGGCAGGGACACGGTGCGCACCGCCTGGTAGGTCGGCGGGCGTGACTTGGTGTAGGCCACCGCGCCGGCGCAGGCGACAGCCACCGTCATGACCACTATCCACCACTGGCGGCGCACGATGCGTTGCAGGCGGGCGGGGACCAGGGGGGCAGCATCCGCCGTCTCGTCGGTCATCGGGTGCCGCCACTCCTGCCGCCCGCCGGGCTCAGACGTCGGGCGAAGCGAACCATCGGGTGGAAAGGCTAACCCAACGGGCGACGCGCGGCGGAGCGG
Source organism: Actinomycetes bacterium (assembly GCA_021809885.1). GTDB lineage: Bacteria > Actinomycetota > Acidimicrobiia > Acidimicrobiales > Palsa-688 > JAKAQB01. The sequence goes on along the minus strand of JAJZJY010000173.1, from coordinate 531 downwards.
GGGGAAGTCGACAGATCTTCGCGACTGGGACACCCCTGACCATCGGCACCGACCGGAGACAACTTGAGCCGTTGGTGACCGTCACGGATACAGCCGCAGCCGTGCCTGGGACAAAGCCCGACGATAGAGCTCGACGACCTGGTCGGCGAACGCCTCCAAGGAGAGGTGACGGCGCTGGTGGGTTTGCAGGGCGGCTCCGTAAGCCCGGCGCCGCTCCGGCTCGGCGACCAGCGACCGCAGGGCGGCCGCCGCGGCTGCGGCGTCTCCGGGCGGGAAGAGCATCGCGCCGGGCACGGCGCCGACGGTCTCCAGGTGACCTCCTGAGCCAGCGGCGACCACGGGCAAGCCGTGGGACATGGCCTCGACCACCGACAGCCCCAGCGGCTCCGCCGGCGCGGGGGCGATGAAGACAGCCGCGGACGCCATCCTGACCGCAAGGTCGTCGACCTGTCCCACCAGCCTCGCAGTGGCACCCAGCCCCATGCGCGTGGCCATCTCCTTCAGCCGCGCCGCCTCGGCGCCGGTGCCCGC
>JAJZJY010000172.1 GCA_021809885.1 Actinomycetes bacterium | reverse complement strand
GCTGCTGCTGATGCTGTCAGCGCCGAGCACGGGCGATTGTTCGCCAATGTCCGTCCGGCAGCGACGATGGTCATCGTCGCCGGGCTACTCGATGCCCGCTGGAAGGTTGAGATCGGGGCCGAGGCTCTGGTTGTCACCTCGTAGCAGCATCACCGTCGCACTCACCGAGCGACTACCGAGGAGTATCTGACTATAGTCAGATAAATGATAGAGGCGGACCCGGCGGTCACCGTGCGGCGCTTCAACCGGTCCTACACCCAGCGGATCGGCGCCCTGGAAGACTCGTTCCTCGGTCTGGGCCTGCCGCTCGGTGCCACCCGGTTGCTGTTCGAGATTGGTGTCCAGCCCGCCACGGTGCAAACCCTGCGGGTGCGCCTGGGCCTCGACTCCGGCTACGCCAGCCGGCTCCTGCGTCGCCTGGCAGAAGACGGCCTCGTCGAGGTCACCGCCGACCCAGCCGATCGGCGCCGCCGGGTGGCGTCGCTCACCGCCATCGGCCGGCAGCGCTGGATCGAGCTGGAGGCTCGCTCAGACGCCAAGGCAAGAGCCCTGCTAGAGCCGTTGACCGAACACCAGCGGTCCCGCCTGGCGGCGTGCCTCACCGAAGCGGACCTGCTGGTCCGGGCGGCTACCGTCACCTTCGAGGAGGTCGACCCGGCCTCCCCGGCGGCACGGGAAGCGACCGGCATGTACTTCGCCGAGCTGCGCCACCGCTTCGACTTCGACGACGCCGGGCTCGACCGCCGCGACGCCCAGGCGCTGCGGCCACCAGGCGGCGTGTTCGTCGTGGCGGTCAGTGACGGGGAGGCGGTCGCCTGTGGGGGAGTGCAGACCATCGGTGCCGGGGTGGGGGAGATCAAGCGGATGTGGGTGCGGGAAACGTGGCGGGGTGCCGGCCTCGGCGGCCGGCTGCTGCGTCACCTTGAGGACTGCGCCCGCCACCTCGGGAGCCTCGTCGTGCGTCTCGACACCAACGAGGCCCTCACCGAGGCGATCGGTCTGTACGAGCGGGCCGGGTACCGCCCGATCGGCCGATACAACGACAACCCCCATGCCACTCACTTCTTCGAGAAGCCGTTGGCGTGAGCGGTTGGCGCCTGTCCGGCCGCCCGGTGGGACGTCCTCGACTGCGCCGGCCAGGCGCAGTCATCTTCCGAGCCTGCCGGCGACCTACCGCGTTGCCGGCCCAGCCGTGGTGGCGCCTGGTAGGTCTCCAATGGGTCGGCCTGTGACGACGGGCGGTTGGCGCCCACGGCCGGCTCAGGCGGTCCCGCGGGTCGTTCCGTCTACCAGGCGTTGGTCACCAGGCCGGTCGTAGCCGTCCGGGCGCCGTGATCGTCTCCAGGGCCGACTGAAGGCGGTCGAACGCCGCCGGGCTCAGCTGTGACCTCCACTGCTCGACGGTCCCTCTGGCAGCGGCTTCGGCTGCTTCGGTACACGCTCGGCCTCGATCGGTGAGCGCAAGCAATCTGGCCCGGGCGTCGCCGGGATCAGGGCGCCGCAGGACGTAGCCACGGTCCACGAGCTGGGCGACAAGCTGGCCGGCGGCCTGTTTCGAGACCCCCAGATGTGCAGCCACGTCAGCCGTGGTGGCATCCCCCTCACTGATCCGCACGAACGCGAAGCCGTGCGCGGGGCGCACGTCAGGGAAGCCGCGGCGTGCAAGGCCTTCCTGTACCCCGTCAACCAACTGGTTGGCGAGGCGTAGCACCGCCACGGCCGTCCCCCAATCATCGATCGTCATGACCGCCATCTTGACATCTCTTAGACAGGCTGCTTGTCTATATAGACAGTCAACTTGTCTATAGGAGGCGTCGCATGCCTGTCATCCGCTCCACCGAGAGCATCACCTTCGAAACCCACGGATCTTGTTTCAACTCGTACGTGGCGCCCTCTCGCGGAAGCAGTCAGCTCTGCGCCTGGCGCCTCGACGTGCCCGCAGGCCTTGCGGGCGTCGCTCACCGACCCAGCCGGGAAGAGGTACTCCTAGTCCTCAGCGGCGAGCTTCGAGTCGCACTCGACGGGACCAAGAGCAACCTTCAGCCAGGGGACGTCGCCCTCATCCCGGCCAACAGCGAGCTGTGCGTCGACGCCGGGCCGCAGGGAGCCAGCGCCTGGGTCACCACCACGCCCGGTTTGGAGGCCATCACCACCGACGGATCCCGGATCGCCCCTCCCTGGGCTTCCTGACGACCACGCCCCTTGAGCCGTGGTCCGCACCCCGTCCGAACCTCTTGACTGCGGGCACCCGCGGTCAGGGCCACGTCTGCGGCAGACTCTGGGCCATGACTGCACCTGAGCCTCGGACGTTCGCCGACCAGTGGATCAAGGCGTGGAATGAGCGTGATGTCGAGGCCGTTTTGGCTTATTACGCGGACGACGTCGTCTTCACCTCACCCACCGCTCTTCGAGTCGTCCCCCAAAGCGGCGGCACCGTCGGCGGCAAGGACGCCCTTCGACGCTACTGGACGCTTGCCCTGGAAGGGAACCCAGACCTCCAATTCGAGCTTCTCGCGGTCTACGCCGGTATCGACACCATCGCGCTGCACTATCGAAACCAACAGGGTGGCTTGATCATCGAGGTCCTGACCTTCCTGGACGGCCTCGTAAGAGTCGGACACGCCACCCACCTGCAGCACTGAGCCCAGCGACCGACACCGACGCTCGCCGATCAGCCGGCGGCTCAGTGGCCCGGTTGAGGTTGCCGTTCGGCTGCTTGCCGTTGGGCGATGGTTTTCCATCGGGCGGCTGCTAGCACACAGCTGCGCTTATCGGCGGCGCTCGGATTCCTCGGCACCTCGGGGGCGCTGATCGTGCCGTTGACCGGAGATCGGCCACCCGTCGCTGGTGATGTTGGTTGCTTCCGCCGGGCTGACATGACAGGTGCCGGGATCGTGCCGAGGGTGATCCTTCGACGATCAGGGCGGGGATGCGGGTTGGTCCTGGCGCAAGCTCGCCAGGTCGCTTGAGACGAGACTGAGCGCACGCTCGAGCACTTGGCTTGCTCGCTCAAGCTGCGTCGTGCCTAGCTCGTTGCCGACACGATCCGCCCACGCCCGCTGGGCATGCTGGATCATCCGCAGGCTGGCGAGACCGTCGGGCGTAACGCGAAGCAGGCTCGCTCGCTGGTGGCGCGGGTTGGTGTCGTAGCTGGCAGCGCCACAGTCGACGAGCACGTCGGCGAGGCGTTGCACTGCCTGGCGGACGTGGCCGATCGCCCGAGCGATGTCGGCCACGGTGGCCGGTTGGTCCTGGATCTGCTCGAGCACCAGCCACCGGGCCAGGGTCTGGCCACCGACCTTCGCGACCTCCTCGCCGGCGGCGGTCAGCTCGTGGTTGAGCGGGAACACCCGCATCAAGAAGTCGGTGAAGGCCGCTCCAGCGGGCGACCATCCGGGCGCCTCACTCTTGACAGCATGCTGCGCTTTCGGTAACATGTTGTCATTCTACCAGAGGGAGAGAGATCATGACGTTCCTTGTCACCGGAGCTACCGGCCCCATCGGGCGCAGCTTGGTCGCCCAGCTGATCGACGCCGGAGCCGCGGTGCGGGCGACCACCCGGGATCCCACAAAGGCGCAGTTCCCGAGCGCTGTCGAGGTGGTGGCGGGGGACTTTACGAGCGGGGACCTGCCTCCGGATGCCCTGTCGGGCGTGACCAAGGCCTTCGTCTTCCCTGCCTTGGGCGGGATCGACGGGTTCTTGACCAAGGCCGTCGAGGCGCAGGTCCCACAGTTGGTCCTTCTCTCCTCGCTGTCCGCCGCTGGCGAGCACGACCGTGACCACGGATCCATGAGCAACGTGCACCACCTGGCCATCGAGCAGGCGGTCGCCAAGACGGAGATCCCCACCACCGTGCTGCGGCCCGGCGACATGGCCAACAACCTGTTGTACTGGGCGTGGAGCATCAGGACGTCGGGGACGGTCTATGGCCCGTACCCGACGTCCGCGCAGGCTCCGATCCACGAGGCGGACATCGCCGCGGTCGCCGCGGCAGCCCTGCTCGAGGAGGGGCATGCGGGAAAGACCTACGCTCTGACGGGCCCGCAAGCACTCACACGGACCGAGCAGCTGGCCACGATCGCGACAGCCGTCGGCCGCGAGTTGCAGTTCGTAGAGATCTCACCGGAAGCATTCGCCGAGCAGATGGCCCAGTACATGGCGCCCGGCGCGATCAAGATGCTCCTCGACTACTGGTCAGACACCGTCGACGAGCCCGACGTGCCCCGGTCCACCGTCGAGCAGGTCACCGGCTGGCCCGCCCGCACGCTCGCCGAGTGGGCCACCGATCACCGAGCGGACTTCCTGGCGTGAGGCCGAAACCCTCTCCGGGAGCGTCGGCTCGCCCGGCAGAGCGACCTCGTAACCCGACTCGAAGGAGAAGCACCATCGTGAACCCCGAGCGGGTCGAACCGTTCATGATCGAGATCCCCGACAGCGATCTTGTCGATCTCGCTGATCGCCTGGCGCGCACCAGGTTCCCGGCCCTGCTGCCTGGTGACTCATGGGACAGCGGAGTGCCGGTCGCGTACCTGCGTGAACTGGTCGAGTACTGGCAACACCAGTATGACTGGCGGGCGGCCGAGCGGGCGATCAACGCTTGGCCCCAGTACCTCACCAACATCGACGGCACCAGCATCCACTTCCTCCACGTGCCGTCGCAGAACGCGAGTGCACTGCCGCTTGTGATCACCCACGGCTGGCCGGGATCGGTGGCCGAGTTCCTCGACATCATCGGCCCGCTCATCGACCCGGCAAGGCACGGCGGAGACCCCGCCGACGCCTTCCACGTCGTGATCCCCAGCCTGCCAGGGTTCGGCTTCTCCGGGCCGGTCCCCGACTCGGGTTGGGACGCCGACCGGATCGCTCGCGCCTGGGCCGAGCTCATGCGCCGCCTCGGCTACGACCACTACGGGGCGCAAGGAGGTGACGTCGGGGCTGGCGTCTCGATGGCGCTCGGCCGAGCAGCACCCGGTCACGTCGTCGGCGTCCACGTCAACGGCAGCATCGGCATGCCCGACCCCGGTGCGAGCGAAGCAGAGCAGGCCACCATGACCGACCTCGAACGCCGCCGCGTCGCATCGGTCCGAGAGTTCATGCGTGAGCAATTCGGCTACATCGCCATCCAATCGACCAGACCTCAAACTTTGGCCGCAGCGCTCGTCGACTCCCCGGTTGGCCAGCTGGCTTGGATCGTCGACAAGTTCCGGGAATGGACCTACCCCCGCGAAGCCCTGCCCGACGCGGTCATCGACCGGGATCGGCTCCTCACCAACGTCATGATCTACTGGCTGACCGGCACCGCTGGATCCTCGGCCTATGTCGGCTATGCCCAGCCGCCCCCCGAAACGCCGTCCGAACCATCGACGGTCCCCACCGGCGTCATCATGTTCGCCCACGACGTCGGTATCCGCCGCTACGCCCGGGCCGCCAACATCACCACCTGGACCGACATCGACCACGGCGGTCATTTCGCCGCTCTCGAAGAGCCCGATCTCCTCGTCGAACACATGCGTGACTTCTTTCGCGACCTGCGCAGTCGCTGAGATGGGCGCAGCGCAAGGAAGGCCGGGTGGCCGACCTACCGACGGCCTTCAACGGGGGAGCAACGGGGATCCAGACCGTCCCCAGGATGCTCTGCTGGCGGCGCGGTTCGGATCGCAGCTCTTGGGCCCGCAACGGGCATCCGCGGTTGAGGAGGTGGTGGAGAGGCTCTTGGCCATCCAGGCTCAAGACGCCCGGGCGTTCCGGCTGGCCATCCGGGTCCGCAGCACCGGCTTGAGCGCCGCGGCCGTCGACGCCACGCTCAGCAACTCCCGCACGCTGGTGGTCTCGGGGTTGTGTCGGGGCACTCTCCATCTGGTCCGGGCAGCCGACTACTGGTGGTTGCACCGACTCACCGCGCCACGCCAGCTGACAGCGAACGCGTCACTACTTGCCCAGCTCGCAGTCCGAGACGCCCGCGTGGAAGAGGCGGTGGCAGTCGTGATGGCTGAGGTGTCCGCCGGTCCGAAGAGCCGCGCCGAGCTCGGCGCTGTGCTCGCCGGGGAAGGGTTGCCTACTGGCGGGCAAGGCCTCGTTCATCTCCTCGCCGCCGCGTCGCTTCGCGCGCATCTCGTTCGCGGTCCGCTGCGTGATGGTGAGCATTGCTTCGTCGATGCCGAACGCTGGCTGGTAAGACCGCCCGACGGTCAAGGCCGCGACGAAACCCTCGCCATGCTGGCTCGCCGCTACCTGGCCGGGCACGGGCCGGCCTCGCCCTTGGACTTGGCCCGGTTCTGCGGCATCGCCGTCGGTGACGCACGCCTCGGGTTCGCCCAAATCGCGGGGCAAACCCGCGGGTTCGGAGACGGAATGGAGGTCCTCGAAGACCAACACCTCGAGCAGGGCAGCATCCCGTCCCCGCGGTTGCTCGGCATGTTCGATCCGATACTGCACGGATGGGCCGACCGTTCGTTCGTGGTCGGCGACTACCCCGGGGTGGTCACCTCCAACGGCATCTTCCGAGCGACTGCCCTGGTGGCGGGTCGAGTCGCTGGCACCTGGAGCCTTCCCTTCGGAGTGCCGATGGTGTCCACGACCGAGCCGCTCGCCGCTGAGGTGAAGGTCATGCTCGAAGAGGAAGCCGCCGACGTTCTCAGGTTCCTCGGCTTGGCACCGGCGCCCCTACGATACCTCCAGCGCGGCGGTCGCGAACAGCGATGAGCGCCCCTTCGTCGCCTCTCTCCGTTTTCAACACCGCCTCCGGCCGGGCTGCCCGCCAAGGGACACCTTGCGGGGTGCCGATCCCCCAAATGGGGGTCTCTGCCCGCCCGGGTCGTCGGGGTACCACCCTCCGCCTACCGGCGCACCTTTCGCTGCCAATTCGACGTGGCCGCCGCTCCTGCCTGGTCATCGTCGGCTCCGGATGGTTCCGCTCTGGAGTTCCCGCTCGACCATCGCGTGTGGAATGGTGAGGAGGACCTCGAGTTGTTGGGGACTCACCGACGGTAGCCGTGTCGCCTTTCGCTAGTCGGAATGAGAAGCCAGACTGCGGGGGTGACGACGATACCGATACTGACGGGCCGCCTTGTGGTGCTTAAGCCGGCCGCCGAGGAGCACGCCGCCGCGCTACTGGCGTCGATCACCAGCGACGGAGTGTGGGCGTGGAAACCGGTGCCGAGGCCGGCGACCGTCGGGGACATGTCTGCCCTTCTTAGCGATGTCATGATCAGCCCGGACGGCGGGCGGTGTCCGCTGGTGGTCGTCCGTCGCAGCGACGACTTGGTGATTGGCTCCACGACCCTGCACACGCTGGACTTCAATCAACGCAGCGTCGAGATCGGTTGGACCTGGCTCGACCAGCGCTGCTGGGGGCAGGGCTACAACGAGGACATGAAGCATGTGTTGCTGGGATACTGCTTCGGGCCGCTCAGACTGAGTCGGGTGCAATGGACCGTAGACGGCGCCAACCTTCGCTCACAGCGAGCCTTGGAGCGGCTCGGTTTCGTGAAGGAGGGCACCCTGCGCAGCCATCGTGTCCGCGTCGACAAGTCTCGCGCCGACACCGTCGTGTACTCCCTGCTGGCCGACGAGTGGCCCGAAGCGGCTGTCCGACTGAAAGAGTTGATCGACGAGCGGACGCCCGCGGCTCCTTAACGGCAGCCGTTCCGGGCCCGGTCACCGGTCCTCCATCGGAACGTGCGTATGTTCGGCGGCTATGCGCTGGGCGGGCGCTCGCGGATGGTTGGGCTGCCGAGACCGCAAGGTTCAGGTGATCGCTTTGTGGTAGAGGATGTCTGCTCGGCGGGTCGCCGAGCGCTCGTGGTCGTGGGCGGCATGTCCGGCCGGGAGGCTCAACTTCAACTGCACCCGGGATGCCGGCGCGCCACAGGCATACGGTCCCTGCACATCGACGACCCAGGCGAATCCACGAGCAAGCGACGAGCGGAGCGTGTATGAAATACGCGCCATGACTGACAAGGCGCGGGGCAGTTTCGATGTCACGATGCGCCCGGGGACTGCAGAGCTCGATGGGGCGGTCACCCGTTTCGAGCTTTCCAAGCCCTTTCACGCCGACCTAGAGGGCACCGGTACGGGCGCCAT
>JAJZJY010000171.1 GCA_021809885.1 Actinomycetes bacterium | reverse complement strand
GAACGCGTGCAGGCTCACGACCGTCGGACCCTCCGCGCTGTAAGGGCCGACGTGCAGCACCTGGGCGGCCAGGCCCTCGGCAAGGCGCTCCAGTCGCAGCCGCTCGAGGGCCGCCCGCGGCACTTTGGCCGCCGCTTTGTCCTTGGCCGCGGCAAACACGTCTGCGGTCACCTCGTCAGGTTGCACGATCAGCATCGTCCAGTCCCATGCTGACTTGTCCGCGATCGAGAACGCCGACATGTCCGTCGCCCACCACAGCCCCTCCAGCGGCATCACCCCGAAGTCAATGACGCCGGCACGCTTGAGGGCGAAGCGCGCCGCGTAGGACACGGAGAACAGCGCGGAGACCGCCTCACGGTAGTCTTCGGAGGTGTTCGGGTCACCGTGCCCGTCGATCGCCACAAACGCCAGCTCGGGCACCTCGACCACCCCCGGCAAGCGCTTCGCCGTATAGAACTGACGCAGCTCCCGTCTGAGGTCGACTTTGGTCGCCATCACCACCTCCTCTCACCGGCGACGCAGAGCCTACGGGGCGGCGCCGCCCATCCCCGGTAAGCGACCGCCTCGCCCCGGCGGATCGAATCACGTGCGACGGACTCCGGCCCGCTCAGCGTTCCTCTGATGGATCCTTGCGCTCAGACGGTCGTCGAGGGGCGTCATCGGGTTCGGTCGCGTCGTGGACAGCACTGATGAGAACCGACCACACGGTCACGGTGGCGAGGGACCTGGCCGGGTAGTCGTCCCTGATCTCTCGGCGCCGCTGGCCTTCTGCGAGCAGTGACTCCATCGCGTCGATCATCGACGCCTCGTCGCCGCTGGCGTAGGCCCTGACCCGACCTGGCCGGTGGAGCACTTCTTCGAACACGGCGACCCCGAGGTCTGCTGGGATCGCCGGGTTGGCAGCCTCGAAGGCGTCGCGGGCGACCTCGGAGGCCGCCCGACCTGAGGCGAGACCTTCTGACACTGCCCTTGCGAACGCCCGGTTGAGTTGTGCCGCGCTCTCCAAGAACACGTCGGCCTTGGTGGGGAAGTACTCGAAGAACGTCCCCTAGCTCACCCCTGCCGCCGCCACGATGTCCTCGACCCTGGCCGCGTCCACTCCGACCCGGCGGTACTCGGCGATCGCCGCCTCGTAGACCCGCCGGCGCGTCTCGATGCCCCGTGCCTGACGGGGCCGCCTCCCGACGCGCTCGGTGGACTCGTTGGGCCTCGTCGTCGGTCCTCCTCTCGAAGGTTGATCCTAGAGAACTGAACCTGACGCCCATCAACTACTGTTAAATTGACTCGCATCAACTAGTCGAGGAGGCGAGTTGCTGGACCAGCCGATTGCCGGTTTGGCCTGGGAGGGCCCACCCTGACCGGCGCCCTGGCGTCGGCTGCTGGCGTCGTGTCGGGGCCGGTCACCGGAGCTTCCCTGCCCGGCCTGGCCGTCGGCCTGGCCGTGCTCGCTCTGCTGCTCTACCGCCAGCGCCAGGTGCGGGAGGTGTCGGCCAAGTTCGCCCTGCCGGTCATGCTCGGGGTGATCGGGGTGGGCGAGATCACCACCTATGCCAGCCACGCGCGGGTCTCGTCGCGCGACGTCCGTGCTGCTGGTGATCAGCCTGGCCGTCTTCGGCCTGGCGCTGGGCGCAGTTCGGGCCTTCACGGCGAAGCTGTGGTCCGAGGGCGGTCGGACTCTACGGCAGGGGACCTGGCTCACGATCGTGCTGTGGCTGTTCTCGATCGGTGGCCACCTGGCCCTCGACGCGATCAGCGCCCTTGGGTCGGCGAGCCTGCTGCTCTATCTCGGGACCACCCTCGCCACCCAGCGCCTGGTCCTGTCCTGGCGCGTGCGGCGCGAGATCGGCTGAGGGCGGGCCGCATGGTCCGCTCCGTGCGCCGGCTGCGCTGGCCGGTGCTGCGAGGCGGGGCTTCCCACTCGCCGATCCGTCTTGCAGGCGCTTCCTCCACCCAGCCGAGAGATAATCGATCCAATGACCGCGTACGTGATCTCCGAAGTCGAGGTGCTCAATGAGGACCAGCGGCGGCGGTACAGGGAGCTGGCCGCCGACTCCATCGCACGGCACGGCGGTCGGCACATCGTCCGAGGGGCGGAGCCGGACGTGGCGGAAGGGGCGTGGCCGAAGGGCCAGCGGGTCGTCGTGGTGGAGTTCCCTGACATTGACCGGCTGCGGGCCTGGTACACCTCCGACGATTATGCCGAGGCCCTCGCAGTCCGGAGGACGGGCCTTGCCCGGCGGCTGCTCTTCGTTGAGGGCGTGACTCCGTCGAGCTGATGCTCGGACCGTGTGGCAGCGGAATCCCCAGCGGGCCCTGGCGCTGTCGGCTGTCTCGCTGGACCATCCTCACCGGGCGAGCTTCGGTCGGTGCGGTCCGGGATCACTCCCTGGCAAGCTGACCGCGTGCTCGGAGCTACACGGTGATCGGCGATGTCTTGTCGCTGGTTGGCTGCGCGGTCGTTGTGGTCATCGCGGCCGGATATCTGCGCGCGTTCGTGCATCGCCCCCAGCCAGCCTCGGGCGACGAGGAGTTGGCGCTCGAACTGGACGCTCTGGCCGGCCGGCGGACCAGGCGCCTCGCGGTGGCGGTGCTCGATCTGGAAACACGGCCCAGCCCGCGGATGGCGTTCATCGACGCCGATGAGGACACCGCGTTCGAGATCGGCTCGATCGCCAAAGGGCTGACGGGGATGCTGCTCGCACAAGCCATCGAGCGGGGCGAGATCAGCCTGGACGCGCCGATCGCTTCGCTGCTCTCGGAGACCTCGGCCAGTCCGCTCGGATCGGTGAGCGGGCGTGAACTGTGCACCCACAACTCGGGGCTGCCACCGCTACCCCGCACGCCGGGCACGCTGCTGCGGCTCCTCGCCGCCGGCTGGTTCGGCACCGACCCCTACCGTGGCTCCACCCCCTCACGGGTGATCGCCGCGGCCCGCCGGCAGCGGCTGGTTCACCGCGGCCGGTACCGCTACTCCAACCTCGGCGCCGCCGTGCTCGGCCACGGCCTGGCCCGGGCCGCTGGGTGCGACTACCCGACGTTGCTTCACCGCCGGGTGCTCCTACCGCTGGGCATGGCCGCCTCCGGCACCGACACCGGCCACCGGGCGGATCGGGGCTGGACGGGCGCCGGTCGGCGGGCATGGTCGTGGCGATCCGGCGGGTACGGGCCAGCCGGAGGCGGGATCGTGTCCACCGCCGCCGACATGGCCCGGCTCGCGGCGGCACTGCTCAACGGGACGGCGCCCGGACAGGGCGCGATCACCCCGATCGGCGCCGCCGAGCCGGGCACGCCCAACCGGTCGATGGGCATGTTCTGGGTCATCGACCGCCAACCCCGAAGCGGACCCGCGATGATCTGGCACAACGGCCAGACCGGCGGCTATTCGGCGTTCCTCGCCTTGTACCCCGAAGTCCGCCGGGCTGTCGCCGTGCTCGCCAACGTCTCCGGTGCCCGAGAGCAGGAACGCATCGCCATCGGCTTGGCCCGCTGGCTGAGCTATCCCACCCGAGAGAGCGCTGCCAACCCGTCCCGGTGACCCGATCCTCGAATGGGACGCCGTGGACCGTGGGCCTGCTCGCCACGGATAGGGGCGATCCGACCAGGATGATGAGCGTGACCGAGGGAGGCAGAGACGTGCGGAAGTTCGGGGAAAGCAGCGACCTGGTCAAGTGTTCGTTCTGCGGCAAGACCCAGAAGCAGGTGGGCAAGTTGATCGCCGGACCAGGTGTCTACATCTGCAACGAGTGCATCAAGCTGTGCAATGACGTCATCGACGAGGAGGGCATCGAGAACCCGGAAGCCTCCGAGACCCCCCTCACCGATGATCAACTCCACTGGCGAGAGACCCAGCGTGTCCTCGCCGAACGGCTCGGCCGACGACCGACCGTTGCCGAGTTGGCGGTCGAGTTGGGATGGACCGAAGAACGGGTCACGGAGGCCGGGCGAGGCGCGTGGATGGCGACCGCGACCGCCGCATCGACGGGTGCCGACCCAGCAGGCATGGCCGGTGCCCTCCGGGAAGTGAAGCGCGAACTCGACCGGCTCGCCCGGCGCGTGGCTGGCCTGGCCGACCACGCCCGAGGGGACGACAGCACCGACTAGGGATCTTGGCCTCAGACGGGTGCCCTGGTTGGCTGACGGGGCTTGCACCCGCAGCTACAAGCGGACGGTGCCCTTTGCCAGCTCAACGACCAGGCCTGCGATGGTCGCCTTGCCTACGTCTGTGGCAGCATCCCGCAGAACTCGCAGCCGTGGCGGCGATGCGGCGGTCCAGGGCCTCGATGAGAGCATCGTATGGATCCTCGGACGGCCATGCGCCTACCACCCTCAGTCCTCTTTCGGCCAGCGCTGCCTGCATCAGGAACCACGGCCGTGGATCGCCGCCGGTCAGCATCTTGTGGAGCCCACCCGCCAAGTAGCCGGCGCCCGCAAGGCGGTCGTCCTCCTCGGCGACGACCAACGGCTCCAACCCGGTGCGTTGGGAGAGCTCCTCCACGCTCAGGAGGCTCAGCTGCCCACCGTGCTCATGGATGCACTCCAGGAGCGGCACAGCGACGCTTCGCCAGGTGTCCTCAGCCATCCCCTCTCCTTATCGCCGGCCCGGATGCTCGGCTCCCTGAGAGCCGCTCAGCCGGCTCGCCGTAGCGCTCCTGGGCGGCCTGCCGACTGGTGCCAAGCATGGCCGCGATCTGGGTCCAAGTGTGACCGTGCTCGCGGGCTTCGGCCACAGCGTCGGCCAGCTCGACCTGGCCGTTAGCCACCGCCCGGACGGCGGCACCGATACGGCGCAGACGGCTGGCGTCGGCGTCGGGCGATGCAATGGCTGCTGGGTCGAGCGAGTCGAGCCACCGCTCGGCATCGGCGGCCGCCTGCTGGAGCTGCTCGCGGGTTCGGGGCATAGTTGCTACCTCTTCTAGAGATGCTCGTAGAACTTGGGTCGGAGTGCCATGGCGTGGATCGCCACGAGGTTGCCGTCGTCATCGAGGACCACGACCTCCAGGAGCCGGCTGGCTCGGTCGGCTCCGATGTAGAGATCACGGTCGCCCTGGTTGAGTACGCGGATGGCGTTGCGGACCGCGTGCTCGATGTCGAGATCATCGACTCCGTGCTTGCGGGCGTCGTCAGCGACCTCCACGTGCGCAGGCTACCCTGCCTTCGCCGCATCGCGCAGGTTACTTTACGTCGTTGGGGCGTCGTTCCGGAGAGCCATCTTCCGGCGGCGCACGGCGTGACCCGATGGCCGGTGGAGGGGGTTAGGGTCGGGTAGGTGACGGGGTCGGTCGGGCCGGCGAGGCGGGACCAGCGCCTGTGGCTCGGGCTGCGCTCCGGGGACTTCGGTCTTCGTCGTCTGCTGACAGCACAGGGCGGATCGTTCCTCTAGGCGACGGTCTGGCGCTGGCGGCATTCCCGCTGGTCGCGGTGAACCTGTCCCGCACACCAGGCGCCGTGGCGGGGGTGGGCCTGGCGGCGACGCTCCCGCAGTTGTTGGTCGCTCTCCCTGCGGGGGTGGCCACTGACCGGGCCGAGCGACGCCGGATGATGGCGGGCGCCGCGACGCTCGGGGGCGCGGCGTTGGCGACGCTGGCAGTGTTGCTCGGCGCTGTCTCGGTCGACCTTGCCGTGCTCGACGTGGTCGCGTTCGTGGTCGGGTCAGCTCAGGTACTGATCGCGGCGAGCAGCTCGGCGCTGCTGCCCCAAGTGGTGAGTTTGGACGGTCTGGAGGGGGCGAACGCCTGGCTGTTCTCGATGCAGCACGCCGTGGCCAGCCTCGGGGGGCCGCCGCTGGCCGGTGTGCTGGTCGCGCTCGGGCTCGGCGCGCCGATGTGGGCTGCCGCAAGCTGTTACCTGCTCGCTGCGGCGGTGTTGACCAGCTCTGGCGTCGCCTTTCGCGGTAGCGACACCAAGCAAGTGTCGAGCCTGCGCGCCGATGTAGCCGAGGGGCTGAAGCTCGTCGCCGGTCATCGCCAACTCCGGGCGTTCACGGTGATGACCGCAGTGGCCAACGTCGCCTCCGAGGGCACTGTGGTCGTGCTTGTCCTCTACGCCGTGGCACCGGGCCCGCTCGGCCTGTCCCGAGTCGGCTACGGACTCCTGCTGTCGTGCTTCGCGGTCGGGGGGATCGTCGGGGCTGGCGCCACCAAACGCCTCGTCCGGCGGGTCGGGCGAGGCAAGCTGCTCGCTGGGTCCGTTCTCGCCCTCGCGGTCGGACTGGCCGGCCCGGGCATGCTCGTCGACCCCTACATCGCCGGGGCGGCCCTGGCGGTCGCCGGGTTCGGCGCCGGGTGCTACAACGTGACCAGCGTCAGCTTCCGCCAGCGGGTGGTGCCTGCGGCGATACTCGGTCGGGCTACCGCCGCCTACCGGCTGGTCGCCTTGGGGGCGGTCCCGGTCGGTGCCGTCCTCGGCGGTGTGGCCGCCAAGCTCCTGGGCCTGCAGGGCAGCTTCCTCGCCGCCGGGATGCTCACCTTGGCCTGTCTGGTCGGGATGGGCGCCGTCACCGAAGGCGCGCTGCGCTCCGCCGAGAGCTGAGCAGGCTCCTCTCACTCGGCGTGCCGAGCCGCCGGCGGGACCGGGCATCGAGGCACAATCCGGGTGTCCTCGCCAAGCTGTGCCGGTCGCAAGGATCCCTGACCGGCACAGCTGACGAGGGAGTGTGGGCGGGCTTACTCGGAGCGGGACTCTCTGATCTGAGGCCGCGCACCGCGGGTATGGCGATGATGGCGACGGTGGTCATCCAGAGCATTCCGCTGCCGACAAGGAGCACGGGACGGGTCTCGGATGTGGCGGCAACTACGCCAGCGAGGGCGTATCCGAGCGGCAAGGTGACCTCGGAGCCGACCAGGTCGAAGGCGCTGACCCGGGCGAGCACAGCTGCGGGGACATTGCGTTGCATGGTTGCCTGGGTGGTCACAGTCACGATGCCGGTGGCAACACCGGTGAGCGTGGCGGCCGCGATTACCAGGCCCAGCGGAGCGCCAGCGGCCAAAGCGGCGGCCTCGGCGGGGAGGACGAGAACTACCGCGGCTACGACTAACGCCGGGCGGCGAAGCCGGAGGCGCCGGACGGCGATCGTCCCGCCGATGAGGCCCAGGCCCAAAGACGTGGCGATGAGTCCCCAGGCGGCAGCGCCGCCCAGGTGCTGCTTGGCCAGCACGGGGCCGATCACCGTGACAGGGCCGAGGACGGCAAGAGCGTAGACGGCCCATTGCAACGTGAGTCCCCACAGCCATCCGCGGCCTCGGAATTCTTGCCAGCCGTGCCGCAAGTCGTCGAGCAGTGACGGCACCGGGAGGGTCTCAGGCGGTTGGTGGGCCGGCGGTGGCGGGATGATGACAGCGAGCAGGGCGAGCGCCGCGACCCTGGGCGCCTACACCGTCGCCGCGGGCCCCGCTGCCGAGCGCAGCGACCACGTGTTCTACACCAGGGGGCCGGGGAGGCCGATCAACCAGGCGACGGTGTACATGCGCTTCCGTGGCTACCTGGCCGACGCCGGCATCCCGCATTTCGCTGGCGGCCCCCATCCCCACTCGCTGCGCCACGGCTTCGCCGTGGCCAGTTGAGACGCTGGGCCGCCGACGGCACCGACCTGGGGGTGATGCTGCCCTACCTGGCCTGCTACATGGGCCACGCGGACCTGCGCGGCACCCAGTACTACCTGGGGCTCACCGCCGACGCCTACCCCGAAGTGATCGCCAAAGCCCAGATCCGCTTCGGATATGTCATCCCCGCCCCGCCCCGCCCCGCGACCAGCCGTGACCCCCCGGCCCGCACCGCCACCAGACCTCGCCGGGCGCTTCCTGGCCAAGTTCTTCACCGACTACCTGGCCGGCGAGCGCGCGGCGTCGCCGAGGACCGTCGCCTCCTACCGCGACGCCATGAAGCTGGTGCTCACCTGGTTGCGGGACGCCGAGCGCATACCGCCCGACAAGCTACGCCTCGCCGACATCGACCGGCCCCGGGTCCTGCGGTTCCTCGACTGGCTGGAGACCGAGCGGGCATGCTCGCCGTCCACGCGCAACCAGCGCCTCGCGGTGATCAAATCCTTCTGCCGCTACACCGCAGTTGAGCAGCCCGAGAGGCTCGACCAGGTCACC